>NZNR01000080.1 GCA_002694955.1 Planctomycetaceae bacterium | reverse complement strand
GACTCTGCTGATCACAAAACTCAAGTATGAAAGCACTCCATGCCCACCCACCATGCTTCCCCATCTCGGCAACCGCTGTGCCGCCAGGAGGACTTGACCCACCGCACATAACTCCTGACGGAAAGTGCTCATGAGAACTATTAAAATTATGTAAACCAACACCAATCTGCTTCAGGTTGTTCACACACGAAGCTCGACGCGCTGCTTCGCGAGCCTGCTGCACTGCTGGCAACAAAAGCCCAACGAGCACACCAATAATTGCAATGACGACAAGCAATTCAATCAAGGTGAACGCTGCGTTTGGTTTTCTCTTGATGCTATTAGAAGGCTGCTCTTGCTGCTTGATATAACTCATGACATCACTTTCAAGAAGAAATTACGTGAAGTGAAAACACATAGCACGAACATGCACGCAAACCACGACAGATTCAATCCCCATGGTTACACGGCACTTTACCCTTATGAACTCGCTACATTATATGCGGCAAATCAAACATTTTCTCGTACCATCTATGACACAGAAGGGAAACGCCTGCTACCAGCACCAACTATTTTCGCTTTTTTTCCGGCTTCTCGAGATGAATATCAAATGTCTGTTCCGGCATAGCCACCTCTACCATGATCCCAGATGTTTCAAGTGAATCATATTTCCTTGGAATCAATACTGGGTTTTCCTCGTAGGTCCCAGGGATCGCTGTTGGCTCGATGCCTTCCGGTGTTGGTGGTGGTGGCTCATCAACACAAATAGACACGGCAGCAGAACCGTAGGGCAGGCCGTCTACCACGTAACTCCCGTCACTAGCGATCTCAGCACCTTTCGTCACCAGATAGTTGACTTGAAACAGGATATATCCGGAATTNAGCATCTGGCCNTCATAGTCNACTTTGCCTCGTACGGTTGATCGTACTTCGCGGCTGCACCCCGCCCCCAGAGTAATTGAAGTACACACGACGGCTACCAGTAACAATCTCATTATGATTCTTTCTTCAATGATGTACGTATAGATGATGTTCACAAAGCAGAGGTAAAGAAAGGCTTACCGAATGGCCAGAAAACGACCATTCGGTAAGCCGGTTCTGACCAAGAATTATTCGTAGTCNCCGACAGGCTGCCCATCTCCCCGCTGCACGAGGTTCCACCAGACGTTCCCATCTATCGGCAGTGAAATACTCTTCGCAGAGCCGTCAGCAAACCCGGTGGTCATTGTTCCGGTGTGCAGAGCTCCGGGCCTACGTCGCCAGTTACAGCCCACCCGTTGCTGGTTATTTTGTGGTGCCGAGCCAATACCGGTGGTCAAACTATTCGTATTGGTTCCCGTTGAATAGGTTTTTCCACCACCAAACATTGGCTGGTACGCCACGTTCCAGTCACCATGGGTCCAAATATTCCCCTGACCGCTGTTTGTGTTCGTTGCATTGCCACCGCACTTTCGTACGGTCTCTGCAAAAGCAATTGTATTTGAAAATCCATCTGTCACATCACGATCTTTGCAAGGAGGCTGATCTCGATATTCTGTTCCGTCATAGTCCCCAACAAAGAGTTGATAGTTCAGGAGATAGTTGGCTAAAGCCCACGCAGGAGGACTTACCGTTTCATTATTAAAATAATTTTTTGTTACGTCTGACGGGCAGTAGTAAGCTGGCATTTCGTGGTGAAGTGCCTGACCGTTTCTCACCTCAGTGTTTGGGAACCGATTGTTTCTATGCATATCTGGTGAGGCCTGTGTATAGAAATTCCCTTGTTCCATATGCGGAAGAATCCAAAAGAAAAGCGTGCCTCTGTATCGCTGATTATTGATAACTTCATTACGGTATGCATGAGGAAATGCCCGCTTTGCATCGAGTACACCGTGCGAGGCCAAACCTATCTGTTTCATTGTGTTCACGCAGCTCATTCGACGTGCTGCTTCTCTTGCCTGCTGAACAGCAGGAAGCAGAAGACCTACAAGCACACCAATGATTGCAATCACAACGAGAAGTTCTATCAACGTAAAACCCAATCGAACTCTATGCGACCCATCTACACAGTCTTTTTTTATAACTCTCATAAGAAACCTCCGATTACATAAAAAATGAAAGTAAAGGGTGCAACAACTCGCAATGAGATAAAAAGCAAATGAGTTCCCCACTCCCCAACCATCTCGAGAATACTAGTTTCGCAACTAATCACCAAGATTTAAATTGAGTCGCGTGGCAGAGAATGTGACCAACAAAAGAAGCCATTCTTGTTTTGGTACAAACACAAAATCATTTTGCACAAACACGCGTTTAGTCGTACAAAAGCATGCGTATTTGATACTAATTGACTCTTTCGGTTTTGATGACCTTTGCGGAGAAGCCAGCTATCAATCACTGGCACCCATATGACCACTGGTCTTCAGAGCCCGCTTAGTCACGGTATTCGTAACGATATTTCCCGGGCATTGGCACTGGATAGAACCCATTGGCATCAGCGAGTACTGGCGCAACGGAGGTTTCAGTCAGGCTCGCTACACTCGCAGTCATGTCATCTGGCATGACAAGCATTTCGTCGTACGTAACAGCTTTTCCAGTATGGGCAGCAAAACGACCCATCGCCGTCACGAGACTTGCCTGGGCACCACGAACAGCTTCGTTGTATGGAGCGTCCAAAAGAATTGCTGAAACAAGATGCCGCCACTCTTCTTTGTACGGATTGGGTTCTGGTTGGGCGGCAGTCCAGAGGATCTGCGACTCCTCCATTTTCTGCCCTTTGTAAATCGTCGCTCGAGATGGCTTATGCCCACGGGCCGAAATCGTAAACGCCCCTTTGGACCCTTGTCCAAAACCACCAAACTTTCGCACGCAATCCTTCATGGCCCGGCCAGAAAAGAAAAACTTTGTTCCGTCTTCAAACGTGTATTCAACGGCATAGGAATCAAAGTTCTGATCGTTGATCTTACCCTTATAGTGACGGCCACCTGTGGCAACGGCTGATACAGGCCAAGCATTCTTCATCCAGCACACNTCATCGATGTTATGGATGTAATAGTCACTGAAGATACCTCCACTTGCCCACAGAAAATTGTGGAACCGTTTTACTTGCCAAGCCAGTTCTGTTGTGTCATCTGGCACACCTGGAAATAAATCGAGGTTATGGGCGGGTGTATGTTCTCTGTAGGCACGGAACGCAAGAAGTTCACCTGCTTCACCTGACTGGAGACGGTCAAAAAGCTCTCTTCGTCGAGGACAATGTCGGCACATCAACCCCACGCCAACTTTGAGTTTGTTTGCATCAGCCTTGCTGGCGAGGTCAATAATTCGCTTTGCACTAGGCCCATCGACGGCAACCGGCTTTTCCATAAAAACGTGCAGCCCACGACTGATTGCGTATTCAAAATGAGAAGCACGGAATGCTGCTGGAGTTGCAAATATTGCTATGTCACCTGGACGCAGTGTGTCGAGTGCCTGCTTAAAAGCATCAAACCCCATAAACATACGATCGTCGGGAACATCGACCTGTTCAGGAAATTGTTTGCTCAAAATCCGCCGCACCATCTCTGTCCGACCCTCAGCGACATCTGCAAGCGCAGTAAGNTTGAGCGGCGCTTCAACAACACCAAGTGCGTCTGCAGCTGCACCACCCCCACGGCCACCACACCCAATCANTGCAATGTTGATTGAATCACTACCAGCCGCATGAACCGGTCTGAAGTTGAGTGAATGAGCAGCGCCCGAAAGCAGTGTTGTTGTAGCGACAGCCTTGGAGGCAGNCTTCAAGAATGTTCGTCTTGGTGTTTGCGACGGTGAGGATGAATTGTTATCCATGGGACGCCTTGCGGTGTTTATGAACGGACGGTTTGGTTTCCTAGAACCATGTCGCTGGTAACGATTCTATTACATGACTACGTTGCAAACTATTCTTGGGATGAACGTATAGAGTGCAAATCAACGAGAATTCATTCAGACTGCCACGCGAGGATAATCACCGTTAGTTTGTCATCACCTTTCTTATCCTTTGCAACAGCCCGAGTCTATGATCGGAGCATTCAGCACGTTGATGTATTGAGGCAATATAAGCAAAGACTCGCCTCAAACGACCATGCTGGAAGTATCGCTTGCACGAAATCAATCGATCTTTTCATCCTTATCGATTTCTCGGATGCGAATATTTTTCCAAGCAACGCTGTAGGGACCGGTACCTTGCTTGATTGAATGCACCTGAAGGCCAATGAATCCGGAAGCATCTCGATCATCTCGATAATCAGCAACAGAAGTTCCATTCACGAAACTTCGAATTCGGTCACCCTGCGCAACGATCCGAAAGCGATTCCATTCGCCAGGCTTGTAGACGGCCTGCTTCTCCTCGGCATTCACTGTCATGTCAAGCCAACGCGTTCGCCGACCTTCGTCCCAAAAGTTTCCGGAACAACCATTCTCGCCGTTGGTAGCCTCACGGATCTCACATTGGTAGCCGTAGACTTCGCCCTTCTCACGCATTCGGTCGGGCTTGGATTCCTGCGGTGTCTCTTCGGCGTATTGGTGACTTCGGATCTGAACACCTGAGTTCAATTGAGGGTCACAACGAACATCAAATTCCAATTCAAAATCACTGTACGGACCACGACTGAGAAAGGTGTTCTTTCCTTCACCAGTTGTCCCAGTGATCACGCCATCCTTCGACACGTAGGTTGCACCACCGCCAAGCTTTTTCCACCCTTCAAGTGAGTCTCCGTTGCTCAGTGAAACCCATTCACCAGCCGTTGCAAGTGAGGCGGTTAAAAAGAAAGCGGTGAGAGCAAAAAGGTGACGCATCATCATAAAACCTCTGGACTCGGGACAATTTTATTCAAACATACAAACTTGAGCGTTTAAGGATAGGATGGCCAACGGCACTTCTGCAAGCCTTTAGCACTCCTGCAACAGGGCAACATGCAATCGCAGCACATTTGCNAGCAAATCTAGACCTCGAGCACACTCACCAGCTTAAGCGAATTGCTACCGCACTCCTTCATTCCAAAGTATGTGCGTTCCACTTTTTCCAGCTGCCACAATATCAGGACGACCATCAGCNTTGAGATCAGCAATACGGATNTGAAGCCCAACACCTGCNTCTCCCCGATGAATCTCATTTTTTGAGAATTGAAGTGTTCCTGGATTCCATGAGTAGATCAACACCACAGGATCTTCGAGCCCACCCGGATCTTTCCCTGAATGTGCTTTGACNCGCTTGCCAGTNATCAGCTCTTNCTTGCCATCACCNTCCATATCAGCCCACGCCATCGTATGAGGCTGAGAAAACTTTTTATCAATCGTATGAATTTTCCAATTGGTTGAACCATCAGACGCCGGTTCTCGCTGCTCCATCCAATACAGACCATAGTTATGACCATCCCCCCAGATCACATCAGTTCTCCCATCATTATTGAGATCAACCGCCAGCATGGGTGATCCTGCATGATCCCACGACCAGTCTGCGTGATGCGTCCATGGCGTTGTCATTGCGTCATGTGTTGGCCTTTCATACCAACCGTTTTTGAAGATGACATCTTCAAGGCCATCACCATTCACATCACCGAAACCAATCCCATGACCATTCGAAATACCACTTCCAGCCGGACCAATAATTACTTTTGAGACTGATGGATTGTTCCCCGGCTTAATTTTCCACGCCANCAGTGGATTCTTTTCGTTCCAGCTATCAATAACGACTTCGCCAATACCATCACCATCAAGATCATGCAGTCGCGTATTCTCATTGTGCGTCTGCTCAGTGTTTATAAGTCTGTGAACATTCCACCAGTCATCTTTTGGAGTTGTCGTTGCAGGATTTTCATACCAGAAGAGTTCTGGCTGCATGAATGAACCTGACACGACATCGAGCCAACCGTCATTGTTGACATCAANGAGATGCTCTCCATTATTTTCCATGTAGTCATCTCGAAACGGCAACAATCGCCGCAAAGGATACTGCTTAAATTCTGGCCCCATGTAGCAGAAGGCGCCTGCAGTAACATCAAGATGTCCATCATTATTGATATCACCAACGGCACAGCCTTCGTTAAAATCTTTATGAAGCTGCTGCATACGAAACCGAAGTTTTTGTGGTGCTTTTCGTTTCCTTGGCACAGGTTGCTTTGTGGCTACCGCCTGTTTCTTCTGTGCCGGCTGAGGCGTTGGTACCGTTTNGTTCTTTGACACCTGTGCAACGCATGGTNNAGCAAGACACAACAAAACAAGCCCCATCTGCACGAACACCATATTCCAAGAGAGCTTCATTTTTTCTCCAAGACCCGTACTCATGCGAACGCCACGTTTTCGACGTACTCTGCTACCAAGAAATATAAATTCACTGAGACTGCACCACTGAGACTGTAATAGACTACATCCCCAAGCATTAAATCTTACACAATATGTTTTCTGGTATCATCTTTGCCAAGGAACATCATGTCTTTGACCGGCAACACTGCCACTCCAACNCGNGATTTCNCTCTTGCCATTCCAGTGCAACGATACCTTTCTTAATAAAAGGGCTTTTTAACAATGCGACATCATTTTTGCAGCCTCTTCATTACCAGCCTGCTTATTCCCTCACTCCTTGTTGACACGACTACAACACAAGCCAAAGCTGACACCCCGCCTCAGACACGCGAACCGAAAAACCCAGCAAAAACAAACAAACGAAGCCAACGTCCAAAAAATCCTGCAATGGCACCCGTCGAGGACGTTGAAGGACTGCCACGGGTCTTACTTATCGGTGATTCAATTTCTATTGGGTATACAGTGCCGGCTCGAGACGCCCTTCGCGGTAAGGCTAATGTCCACCGGCCACTNACAAACTGTGGACCAACAACCCGCGGATTAGAGGGNTTGTCGCAATGGCTTGGTGAAACAGACTGGGATGTCATCCACTTTAACTGGGGACTCCATGACCTGAAGTACCTCGGCCCGAATGACGAAAACCTTCAAGATCCAAAAGACCCAAAAAACCATCAGCAGGTTCCACCCAAAGAATATGAACAAAATCTGCAACAGCTTGTTTCTCAACTTGAAAAGACAGGTGCCATTCTNATTTGGCGAAATACAACNCCTGTNCCTGCCGGNTCAAAGGGCCGAGTTGAAGGCGATGCTGCCGNTTANAATGANATCGCCAAGCAGATCATGGNGGAACATGGAATTGAAATACACGANATGTATGGCTTGGTAAAGCCTCAGATGGCGACCCTGATGCTCCCGAATGGAAATGTGCACTTTACAAAAGAGGGCTCTGAGAAGCTAGGCNATGATGTTGCTGATGTCATTATGAAAGCACTCCAAAAGAAAGCCAAGGGCACCTAAGCGATGCAAACGAAAATACTCACCCNAATAATCGCACTCTGCTTCGTTGCTCCATTTGGTTGCAGCAATTACGCCAAAGCAGATTCTTCAGATACAACGAAAATCCAACATGTTCTTTTCCTTGTCTCAGATGACCTGAAGGCAAGTGCTCTTGGATGCTACGGAAATAGCCTNTGCAAAACTCCAAATATAGATCGCCTCGCCAAGGAAGGCATGGTATTTGAACATGCATACTGTCAAGGACTCTGGTGCGCGCCCTCACGAACNTCATTTATGTTCAGTCGATACCAGGGCGAAGGGGAAATAAATCTTGGGCAATGTTTTCGTGAGGCTGGGTGGCACTCCGCCCGGGTCGGTAAGATTTACCACATGCGGGTACCTGGTGACATCATCGCAGGCACCGACGGCAATGACATACCATCATCGTGGGACGAACGTTTCAATTCAGCGGGCCTCGAGGCACACACTCCAGGCCACTATGCATGCCTGAACCTCAACATCTTCACAGATGCTCTTGAAGACAGGCAATCAACCCGCATGCCGCACCGCATGTTTGTCACTGTACGCTACGA
>NZNR01000079.1 GCA_002694955.1 Planctomycetaceae bacterium | reverse complement strand
CTCAATGGCGAGCAAATCAGCCCTTATTAGTTCACGAATATTTGATTCACTCGACAGAATCCGAAGGAATTCACGAATCTTGACGAGTAACTCTCGATGCTCACCACCGAGCTTTTCTTGCTCAAGATTCACGAGTTGACCAAGCGTGAGACGCAAAACAGCATCAGCCTGAACAGGTGACAAACCATACGACTCTGCCTTCCCACGCTCTTCCTGAAGAATCCCAAATCCTTCATCACCGAGTGCCCGCTGTAGCAGAGATGCCGGTGTCTCAATCTGCATTAAGCGTTGCTTTGCCTCCGCTTGAGACTTGGAACTACGGATAATTTTGATTACTTCATCAATATTCGCCAACGCAACAAGAAGGCCTTCGAGCGTATGCTTACGATTCCTTGCTCGCGCAAGAAGATGCTGTGTCCTTCGACGAATAACCGTGGTTCGGTGCCGAAGAAACTCTTCAAGCATGTTTTTGAACGAAAGCATCCTCGGCTTGCCATCAACTAGCGCAAGAAAGATGAGTGAAAAACTCGTTTGGAGCGGTGAGTATTGATAAAGTTGGTTGAGTACAACGTCCGGATCAGCATCACGCTTCAACTCTAAAATAAGCCGTACCGGCTCTTTCAGGTCGCTTTCGTTACGAATCGCAGAAATTCCTTTTATACGGTCGTTACTAACCTGATCTGCGATTTTTTCTTCAATGGAATCTCGTGTCTGCTGGTAAGGAATCTCTGTAATAACAATACGATTCCGATTTTTCCCAAATTCTTCGACATGAGCCCGAGCGCGAAGCGTAATTGTACTTCTGCCAGTCAAATACCCTCGAAGTAAAGACTCCCTTCCCATGACAATTCCACCAGTTGGGAAGTCTGGACCCGGGACAATTTCAAGCAACTCTGCCATTGATACATCTGGATTATCAATCAATTGAATAAGCCCGCGACATACTTCTCCGAGGTTATGCGGAGGAATACTAGTTGCCATACCGACAGCGATACCACCGGCTCCATTTACTACCAGGTTGGGGAAACGACTCGGTAGCACAACGGGTTCCGTATTTCGCTCATCATAAGTTGGAACAAAATCAACCGTATCAAGATTGATGTCATCGAGCATCTGTGCCGCAATAGGCGATAGGCGTGCTTCGGTGTACCGCATAGCTGCGGCAGGCAATCCGGCTATCGACCCAAAGTTGCCCTGCTTGTCAACGAGCACGTGACGCATGTTCCATGATTGGGCCATACGGACGAGTGTCGGATAAATTACACTTTCACCATGTGGATGATAATTACCACTCGTGTCACCTGAAATCTTCGCGCACTTTACCCGAGAAGAACCGGGCGACAAATTCAGGTCATTCATAGCAACCAAGATCCGCCGCTGCGACGGCTTGAGACCATCACGAACATCAGGAAGTGCACGACTGACAATCACGCTCATCGCGTACGTTAGATAACTCTCTTTGAGTTCTTGCTCAATTGGCAAATCGATCAGCCTGCCACCATCCTCTGGCTGTTTGCTGCCTATTTCGTTCGCTTGAGCGTCATCGGGAGGTCCACTGCCGTTGTTATCTGAGGGCGACTTATTTGAAGCATCGTCAGATGGGGTGTTTTCGTCAGCCAAGGGGTGAGTTCTCCCGGGAATAGACCGTTTGGAAAGGCGGTTGATTGAACTTGAACATACCCGCCCCCAGCAGGCGGTCAACCGGCCTTAATATACCTAAAAAACACGATTTTGTACGGCTTGACCGGCATCGCTGGTGCTTCTACCCTCCTGCTCCGTTCCTTTTATCCTCTTTGGGCAACGCTGGTGATATTCAGAAGCCCCTTTATCGCAATCCTAACTATTGTTATTTCGTCTGCTGCCGCCCTCCTACCGGGGCTTGGCACCGCCCCGCTCTGGGATGAAGACGAGCCTAAAAATGCCGCCTGCACAATGACAATGCTAGATTCGGGTGACTGGATTGTGCCTACTTACAACGGGACTCTTCGTGTTGAAAAGCCGCCGCTTGTCAATTGGATACAAATCGCCGGAGTGTCACTTTTCGGCCGCAACGAGTTTGGCGTTCGCATCGGTTCAACTTTCCTGACGGTTGGCACATGCATCCTGACATGGTGGACGGGACGACTTCTTGCTGGGCCACTAGTTGGACTTCTCTCAGGCCTTGTCATGTCAACATGCATTTGGACAGGGGTCGGTGGCCGAGCCGCGACCCCTGATGCCTCGCTTGTTTTTTGCACAACGTTGGCTGCAACTATTTATGCCCACGCGATTCAACGAGGAGCCCTCTCAATGATCACCAAGTGGCATGCTATAGGCATTGGCTTGGCCTGTGGGTTAGCAGTCTTGGCTAAAGGTCCCGTTGGTATCGTTCTTCCAGTGCTCGCATTCTTCTTCACGTCTTTAGCCCTGCGACAAAACTCTGATTCAATTGATTGGCGATCCTGGCTGTTTACAACTGCCAACTCTTTGCGGCTGCTCACTATTTTTTCTTTCGCTGCAATAGTCGCACTTCCGTGGTATCTGATGGTTGGCCTGAGGACCAACGGACAGTGGATTACTGATTTCCTTTTTATTCATAACGCCGGAAGATTTGCTTCCCCTATGGAAGGGCACTCTGGATCGATCTTGTACTATCCGATGATACTTGCCATTGGCATGTTCCCGTGGTCGATCATTCTGCTCGCTATTCCAACTCACGCCCTATTTCTCTATCGCACAAAACGTCTGACGAGTTGGCACTTCCGTGCTGTTGCTTTTGCGGGATGCTGGGTCCTCGTCTGGGTTGGTGCTTTCTCACTCGCTGGAACGAAACTCCCTGGCTATATCTGGCCAGCATACCCGGCTATTTCGATTGCTACCGCTCTTTACCTGTCGGATTGGATTTCTGGACACACTGGCTGGGAGAAACTCGTATTCAGAAATATGGCTTCAGACAAAGCTGCGTCAGCAGTCATGCAGATTGGTTGGTTCAGCCTTGCAGTCGTTGGTGGTGGTTTTATCTGTGGACTTCCAATGATTTCCCATCAATTCGCTCCTGGAAACGAATGGCTCGGGCTTCTTGGATTCCTTCCTATTATGACGGCTATTGCGTGCTTCATTTTGCATTCGTGCGGAAAGCGTGGACTTGCAGTTAGTACACTTATTTGCTCATCGGTCTTATTCCTAGCTCTCCTCGGTGGTGTTGCCGCAGTCCGTCTTGCCCACCATCAAGGCGCTGCAAACCTTCTTGCTGATTTATCGCCTGAACAACGAACTGGCGTCTGGGCCAGTATCAAAACTCCGCGGCCTAGTCTTGTTTTTTACACAGGCGGCCCAGTCAAGAAACTTTCCAATATCGACGCCGGTATTCAGCATCTTCGTGATACGTCTTTCGCCCGGCTCGTTGTCCGATCAGAAGACCTCCCTGCGATCTTACCGCTGCTTCCTCCTGAGTTTGAAATCCTCAATGAAAAGCCCCGTTCCTTTGATTCCGGACTCGCGGTCATTGCAAAAACCCACACTGAAACCCCACGTTCACTCGCTCAAAATTTCCTCCCGCACTGACTAGAACAATATTTCTGCCTGGAGCTATGTTCATGAATCGGTTCATTTCTTTTATGACACGCCACTCTCTGCTGTTTGTTACTGCCGTGGCAATCGTTGTACTTACCTCAGGTTTTGTTGGGGTTCCTTTTTGGGATGAAGATGAACCTCGTTTTGCTGCTATTGCTCAGACCATGGTTGAAACAGGCAACTGGACGGTTCCACTATTCAATGGTGAACTTGCAGTCGATAAGCCTGTACTTATGCATTGGTGTATGGCGGCATGCTTTTCAATTTTCGGGATGAATGAAATTGCTGCCCGTCTACCCGCAGCACTTGCAGCTTTGTTGACCTCCCTTGCACTCCTTCGGCTGGGGACTCGCTGCTTCAGTGTGGCAACAGGAGTTGTTGCAGCTTTGGCCTATCTCGGCTGCTTACTCGTCGCAATCGAATCTCACGCTGCGACTCCAGACTCGATTCTTGTTGCTCTATCGACATGGGCAACAATCCTTCTCATTGAACCCTTTCTCCTTGATCGCCGACAGCCAACAAGCAACACAAGGCAGCCTGCTCAATCACGTAACGATTCCTTCGTCAGTGTGTGGCACGCCGTCCTAGCGGGCAGTTTGCTCGGCCTCGGAGTTCTTTGCAAAGGACCAATCGGGTATGTCGGTCCCCTCGTCGTCGTCGTGGGATGGGTCTGGCTCTTTCAATGTCTCTCTGGNGAGAAAGAGCNACCTGCTGGCATTCGCCTGAGAGAGCAGGTGCTCTCAACGCTTCGTCATGTCCTGTCCAGTGGCATTCCGTCCGCTCTTCACACGATCAAACATACTCGACTTCTTATTGTCACTATCGCTGCCGTATTTGTGGCTGCACCCTGGTACGTAAGCGTTGGCGTCCAAACTGATTGGGAATGGACGAAAGGATTTTTCTTTGTTCATAACGTTGGCCGATTCGTAGCCCCCATGGAAAAGCATTCGGGCGGCCTGTTATTCCATCCGCTCACAATGCTTGTCGGCTTTTATCCTTGGAGNTGCTTCTTGCCACTNGCCGTTTTNGCANCCACACGACAACTNTGGAAAACGTGGAGACAGNGGCAACGTCCACGAATTCAAGAATCANACGCTCCTGCGTTAAGCCTTCTTTTATTTTGGATGAGTGTCTGGATCGGTGGGTTTTCACTCGCGGCCACCAAACTTCCCAACTATATCATGCCTGCTTATCCGGCCGCTGCTCTCTTGGTTTCCGCGCTGGCTATCGAAGCAGTAAAACGCTCGGCGTGGCTTTATCCACGGTGGATGGGTATTGGTATCGGTGGAATCGCCTTCGGAGGAATTGCTACAAGTGTCACGATTCTGGTTGGATCGTTCTACGGGTTGAATGGTAGTGAGCCAGCAGCACTTATCGGACTGATTCCCTTAGCTGGTGTATTTTGGCTTGTGTGGTGTTCACGACAACAGCCGGCCTACGCTGTCACCACTATGGTTTGCCTGGGACTTCTTTATTCTTCCTTGGCAGTTGGCCCAACTGCCGCATGGATTAGCCGCGCAAACACACTGCCAGCCTTAATTCGTGAAGCCCACGCACACGCCGGCGGACACGCACGGATAGGGGCATATTCTCAGATCACTCCGAATCTTGTGTATTACGCACATGGCATTGTCAAACGTTGGGCACCTGATTCTACACGAGCCCAAAAAGCATCTAATTTCCTAGCGACGGGACCAGACGCAGTTCTCGTGATTCCTGAAAATCAATTTCATGAATTATCCTCTTTCCTGCCAGAGACCGCTGGAGTTGTCGGCCGTGCCCGACCTTTATTCAAAACCCAGGACTTTCTTCTGGTTGGCAATATGAAAAAGGCAGAGCGAACAGACCTGAAGCGTAGTGCCTTGCGTCGGAGCATGAAGAAATGAACCAGCCGACAAGGCATACACCAACAGCAGACACCCAACTGATAGAGCGCCCACAACCTGGACTCCTGTCGATTGTCGTCCCTTGTTACAACGAAGAATCAATCATTGAGGCAACCCATGCCCGCATCTGCAGTATCGCGCCTCAGTTAGACATGAATGTGGAAGTTCTTTACATCGATGACGGAAGCCACGATAGCACCCTGAAGAAACTAAAGAACCTTGCATCTGAGGACTCGCGTATCGCAGTAATTGAGTTTTCTCGAAACTTCGGCCAACAGGCCGCCATGTCAGCCGGTCTCGAAATGGCTCAGGGAGACGCTGTTGTCATTATTGACGCCGATCTCCAAGACCCACCAGAAGTTATTATTGAAATGGTTGCCAAATGGCGAACTGGTGTTGACGTTGCATACGGACGTCGCAAGTCACGTGACGGCGAGAGCACCTTCAAACTTATAACAGCAAGTCTTTTTTATAGGTTTTTTGCTAGGATGATGCCGTATCCTGTGCCTGTTGATACAGGTGATTTCAAGCTGTGTGATCGGGCGGTTGTCAATGCTGTCTGTGCACTTCCTGAGAAGCGCCGGTACCTTCGAAACCTCATCCCGTGGGCTGGCTTTACTCACGCTCCTGTCGACTATGACCGGGACGCAAGAACTGCCGGAGAAACAAAATACTCTGCCTCGCGCCTGTTCTCCCTCGCAGCTGATGCAGTTCTTCTTTCTTCAGATAAACCCATTCGATACATCTGGTATCTTGCTGCCCTCTTTGCTTCGGTCGGGATCTGTGGACTCATTACAGAGGCTACGTTCTCCACAAAAGAAAATCTTTCTCTTTCAACCCTTCTTGCTCTTCTCGGTTTCATATCAGCAGCACAAACTGCAGCTATTGCCATCGTTGGGGAATATGTTGTTCGTTGTTACCGAGAAGCCCAAGCCCGGCCCGCATTTGTTATTCGGAAAAAACTTGTTGCTGGGAACAAAGCAGGAACAATGCTTCGAGACGAGGATAACACGAAAAACAAACGTAGTTAGTCAGCAAAAAATGCCCGCTGTAGCTTGCACTTGTTAAAACAACACGACTCCATTGTTCAAAGTGCCGCCTCAATTGCTTGAACTAACTCTGGATCTTCCGGCGAAACGCCTGATTTGAACCGCCCCACAACTGCCCCGTTACGGTCTATAAGAAACTTCTCAAAATTCCAACCGACATCGCCAGTCGGATTGGCAGATTCCGTCAGCGTCTTATAGAGGGCTGCTTGGCCGGCACCTTTCACTGTTATTTTTGAAAACATGTCAAACGTAACGCCGTAATTTTTTGAGCAGAACGAGGCGATCTCACTATCACTTCCGGGCTCCTGTGCGCCGAAGTCGTTTGCTGGAAATCCAAGAATAACAAAACCTTTATCCTTGAAGGTGTCGTACAATTTTTGCAAGCCAGCATACTGTGATGTGTAGCCACATTGGCTTGCTACATTCACCACGAGCACAACCTTGCCACTGTAATCACTTAGGTCCTTGTCGGTGCCGTCAATCCTCTTCATTGAGCCAACAAGCGGGGACGCAGCNTTACTTGCTGCCGACATNNAAACCATCCCAACAATTAACANCAACCCAATAGCAAGTCTCATCACGGACACAGAAATCATATTCAACTCCTTACAAATTGGTTCCANCTTACTNTGGAACACGAAACGTCAATGAAGTCAGAATGTTCTACTCGAACCAACCGTTATTTACATAATAACTGAAACTGAGCTGGTGGCTGCCTGAAAATCCATTTATTTGCCTGGCCCAGCTCGCAACACCTCCTTATCAACTTCTTTTTCGAACAGAACAAAATTCTTTCGGAACTTNTCAGCAAGAGATCGGGCTGCCTCTTCCCATTCCGTCGCATCTGACCAGGCATNCCACGGCACAAGGAGACGCTCTGAGACGCCTGGCACCCGACACACCGCCTCNAGTCCNAAAACAGGATCACGCTGAGTCAGCTGGCCAGTTAGCAAACCACCATGAATCGCGTCGATAATACAACGAGTGCTCGACAGATCAATTCTTCGGCCGACTCCTAGTCCTCCTCCGGTCCAACCGGTATTCACCAACCAAGCCTGAGCACCGTGAGATCGAATTTTCTCAGACAATAAACGCGCGTAGACGACCGGGTGACGNACAAGAAATGCGGCGCTGTAACATGGTGAGAAAGTAAGTTGAGGCTGAAAAACCCCCATTTCTGTTCCGGCAACACGAGCTGTATAACCCGACAGAAACTGATACATCGCTTGCTCAGGCGAGAGCCTGCTCACCGGAGGCAGCACTCCAGAGGCGTCGCACGTTAAAAAAATTACATGGTGAGGATGACCGGCAAGAGATGGCGACTGGGCATTCTCGATGAATTCAAGAGGATACGCNGCTCTGGTATTTTCTGTTATCGCATTCGAATCGTAATCCACCTCACGCGTGATTTGATCGTAAACAACATTTTCTAAAACTGTTCCGAAACGAATGGCTCGATAAATCTCTGGCTCTTTTTCCAAAGCAAGACTGATACACTTTGCATAACAGCCTCCTTCGATATTGAAAATACCGTCGTCACTCCACCCGTGTTCATCATCACCAAGAAGCCTCCGACTTGGATCGGCTGATAGCGTTGTTTTCCCAGTCCCTGATAAACCAAAAAAGAGTGACACCTCGCCCGACTGCCCCTGATTTGCCGCACAATGCATGGAAAGAACACCTTTGGGCGGTAGCAGCCAATGCATGAGTGTAAACACCCCTTTTTTCATCTCTCCGGCGTACTCGGTACCAAGAATGACCTGCTCTTTACGTTCAAGTGAAATATCTACACTGGTGCGACTTGTCATCTGGGCCGTGAAAGAATTTGCAGGAAATTGGCCCGCGTTGTAGATGACACAATCAGGAGACCCAAAGTTTTCCAACTCTTCACGGGTGGGACGAATGAGCATGTTATGCATGAAGAGAGCATGATAGGCCCTTGCACAGATCACTCGTACTTTGATCCGGTGATTTGGGTCCCAGCCTGCAAACCCATCAAAAACATAGATCTGATCCCTGGTATTGAGATAGTCAATTGCCCGCTGGCGATTTAGAAAAAATGTATGCTCATCAATCGGGTGGTTTGTACTTCCCCACCATACATCCTTGTCCGAGTCTTTGTGCCGAACAACATGTTTATCTTTTGGACTTCTTCCAGTTTTTGTACCAGAACGAATGGCAATTGCACCACTTGAGACAACGCCTGCTTGCTCTCGAGTGAGGGCATCTTCATACAGTCGCGCGGGCGATGCATTTCGCACTACAACCGGTACCGTTATTTCTTGTGGAATTAAATCAACGTGATTTGACACGCTTCACTCCAGTGACGGTTCATTAATTTTAGGAAAAACGTGTGCTTCCGCTTGGTACTCCAAGCCGGCTAGTGTCTACGGTTACACAATACCACTAGCCAAAAGAAAAGCCACCAAAAGGATGAGGCATCCTACTGCAAGCAGGACCATTCCTACTGGGCTCGGCTGCACTCGTAAACGCCGCGAAACTCTTCTCAAACGACGGCTTAGATCAGTCCACGCTTCACCCGCCTCGCCTGATTGGAGCACCACTACACTAACGGTACGCAACGGGCCGTTTCCCTCTACATGGGCCTGAAGCCCAAGCGTTGGCAAGGCAACACTCTCTCCCGCCCAACGTACGGCTGGGTCCACAGCAGCGGCATTCTGTGCGACAAGAGGTCGAACCTGCTCAATTGTCGCGTTGTAAATAAGTAAACGCGGCCTAGCAAACAGAATACAAACTGCAACAACCAATGCATACACAAGGAGCAAGATAACCTCTCCCCAAGGTGAACCACCTAACAGCGGTTGAATGGCAGCAAGCGGGCCTACGGCCACCAGACCCGAAAGAGCAATTCCTAGCAGTGCACTATCCCACGCTGCAGACACA
Organism: Planctomycetaceae bacterium; assembly: GCA_002694955.1. Next base: position 6,161 of record NZNR01000079.1, on the reverse strand, counting down.
ATAAGGGGCCGATGACGAAGCTGCAGTCCACCCATTATGCAACAGTAAACGCCCAGAGGTACTAACGCGATCCAGAAGGGAAGACTATCAAGCCAAAAATTCATGACGCGTTCTCATTGAAAGCAGGAAGTGGCAATTCTTAAAATACTAAAAAAAAGCCATACCACACATGACAAGCAACCACACCATCTCAATAATGGCCATCGAAACGAAGAAGGCATACTTTCGCTGAGCTGGGAGGACCATTTTCTTCACTCTCTCATCAAAGTGAATCCGGCAAAGCAAAGACAATATCCCTAACAAAGGCGTCCTGAAAGCTATACACATCATGAAAATCTTCGCGACAGTCGTCACTCGTTTTTCTCATCTGCCCCATGTCAATCATGTTGAAGACAATTTCACCAAAATCCGCTGTAGCATGAATACCCCAAGAAGACAGCACTTTCTTTGCTAGATACCCATATTGCTGCTGGGCATATTGCCGAGCAGCTTCACACAGATCTTGACCACTCACATGCTTTTCGCTTTCCTTCTTTTCACAACCTGACAGTGAGTCACTTGATTTCTCCCGCTCGCCCATACCGAGCGACTCTTGAGCAAAAGAAAGGGCTTCGAGAACAAATAAGTATGCATCCAGAGGATATCTCTGATCTCTTTCTAACAGGTCTGCCAACGGATGATTTGGATCAATAAGGGGCATGTTTTTCTCGCGCTGTCGTTGCTGCTGGTACAAGTATAACACATAGACCACAGCTTACTCTGGCGGGGCAATTTGGTAACAATTAAGTACCGGGCGCCTGCTCCTCGATGAACGTATATCCCAGTGGAGTGAGAGGCCTGGAAAAATCACGAATCAGGTCTAATCCTCGGTCGATGAGGCTCGTTCGCGGATCAAACTGATAAACATCTCGGTCCTGTCCGCCAGGCTTAAATACCTGAATCGCAAAGGGCATCAGATCTGCAGCCCTTAGAATGAGTTCGACTTTCGAAAAATTGGCGGCATCAACTTGAAATTTTGGTAGTGCTTCAAGCCATATTTGATCGGTTACCGATGGAGGCGTAATAATTCGCATAGAGTATCGCTTCTTTAGGGTGTCCGCCTTTGCCCCAAAAACAAATGGAAGTGGACCTTCACTAATTGCTCGCCCCCTCATTTCAGGAGGTAGTTTTGTTTCACGGAGTTGGCGTTCACTATGCCGAAACTCATAGATACTTGTACCGTTGCAGACCCAATGCTCGCCAGAATTTGAAGGCCTAGCATCATATTTTCTTTTTTCTGCATTCCACTGCTTTGATGATTTCACCCGAAACAGGCCTTTATCGGGAGCAGCATATTTAATTTCTCCTGTACTCTCAGAAAAAGCCAATCGCTCCCCTGAAGCATCCGCAGGGCTCCAGGCGTTGTACTCCCATTTGTAAAAAGTACACGACCAAGTTGTCACCTTTGCATTTCGAGATTCCCACCCTATCAACAATCGATCAAGCGCCGCTTGTTGGTCGGGACTAAGTGTCACCGCCTGATTCTGACTCAAAGACTGAGCACTTTGTTGCTGTGAAAAAACTTCTGACTGGCCAAATACTGAGACTATTACTGCGAACACCCATCGACATAGTGGGCCGAACAGCACACNACGGGGGGGATAAAATCGCCTACCAATTTGGCCAACCCTGAGTTCACGCACATCACACTCCTCAATGATTTCGAGAATAGTAGCAATCTATGCAATGAGTCGCGAGGCCTTTTTCGCTGCACATTTTGTCCCAATCATGGAATTTCACCAATGAATTTCTTGGGCTGATGCAGCCTTCCGCAGTTCCCGAATCTCGCGGGAAAAACCGCCAGAAAGAATTGGAAATCGACACCATGATTTCGGATCGAGGCTTTCGTCATCAAGATGAAAAGACGGTGCTAATCGCTCACGTTTCCATTGATTTCGCGACCACAACTGAAAGAAAAGTTCCGTCCAGCGACCCAAATCCTCAGCATGGTGCTGAGGAAATTCGTTCACCAGCTGCTCCCAAATCACAACCGGAGTCTGTTGATCACGAATTGCGAATCTCTCAATTCGATCGAGTACATCATAAGGCATTAGATCGGACTCATCAGTCTGCCCATTATGAGTGGGCCTCAATTCAGCAGTTGGTTGCTGTATGTTAATTACTTCCATCGCATTGAGTGGACCAATCCCCTGAGGACCCTCACGTTCAATCCATACAAGCCAGTCTCGCAGAAACGCTTTGTCTATACCTGCGATTGGCGCAATTCCCCCTGCGGTGTCTCCGTCCATGGTTGCGTACCCAACTGCAGCTTCTGATCGATTACTTGTTGCAACGAGCATCGCATTATATAGATTTGCTATCAACCAAACTCCGGGCGCTCGCACCCGTGCCTGGATATTTTGGCGTGCAATATCATCGCTTTCCCAACTAAGCTCTCTACCAATNACTGCTTCNGCAAATTCTTCATATTTCTGAACGAGTGGTTCAACATCGAATTCATGGAAATTTGCACCAACAGCGCCTGCGATCTTGCAAGCCGCTTCTCGTGTTGTTGCACTTGAATGTATTGTTGATTGATAAACACACGTGAGCACTTCGGCAACAATCGCCCGCACACTCGGATCTGAGTAGCTATTCTTAGATAAATCTCGAGAACTAGAACGAGAGATGTCCCGAAGGCCAAGCCTATTCCTAGTATTGGAATCATGTTCACTGACAACCATTGCGATACCTATCGCAATAAGACAAATAACTGCTGAGGAATCTGCACCGCCACTCGCGCTTACAACGAACCCACGGCTCTTACTCTTTCTCAAACTATCCATGAGTCCAAGTGAGACCGCCCGAGTAAATTCTTCTTTCTTACGAACTACCTGCTCCTGGCTGTGTTCCCATTTATCTCGACTGTCTCTGCCATGCGATGAGTCACGATGCAGAGCAGACGGAAACGTAAAGTCGTGCTTTATCACATCGCAATTCTCTTGACCATCTGCATGGGCAATACTTCTTGTTTGAATAAGGCGTATGGCATCAATATCAACATCACCACTGGCAACAGAAACATCAGCAAAGGAGAACCGGCGGCCACGAGCCACAAGACCTGAGGGGTCAGCTATCAACGTGCTACCATCGTAGACAATCCTTCCGGACTCATTCCCAAGCAGATTGGCTAGTACATAGGCAGAGGCGAAGGCGCGAGCTCCTTCTAAAACGAATCGTTCGCGGATCTCATCCTTATCAAAGGCAAAATGGCTGGCAGATGGATTCAAAATGACATCGACACCACGGGCAGCAAGTTGCGCACCAGGCCGATCTGCAACCCACGCATCCTCGCATATCTCAAAACCGATTCGCACTCCACCACAGCTAAAGCGAAGATCACCAAAAGGAANTTGACAGCCAGCCACAGTGACCACATCTTGCCGCCCTGATGGCCAACGACGAAACCAACGAGGCTCATAATGTAGGCCGTCACCAGCCAAGTGCTGCTTAGCAGAAATTCCGAGAAGGTTACCGTCGGCAAACAGAGCAACACCATCATAGACACCACTAGCCCAACGCACTGGCAAACCAACCGCCAGCACAAGCCCGCGGCTGACTGGACCAATTTCGAGCAACATATCCATCGCCGTTGCAAGAACACCAGATGAATGAAATGCATCTTCGCAGCCATATCCAGTGATGCAAAGCTCTGGACAACAAAGGATCGCAATCTGGCGACGACGAGCCTCTTCACACGCTAACGTGATCCGAGCCACATTGCCATCCCAGTCCAATGGTGTTTGATTAAGGGCAGCTGCCCCAAGACGAATAANTTGCACGTTTTACTCAACTGCTCTCTGATACAGTTGACTCCTCCAGATAGGTATAGCCACCTAGGCCATCTTCATAAAATCGAATAAAACGACCTGCCTGCCCATCACTTATTAATCCGTTACCAATAGCCTCTTCAATTGAACATCGAAGATTTTTTGCCAGTTCATCAGGATTAAATTCAACGTACTGGAGCACCTGGCTGACAGTATCTCCCTTCACTACTGTATCCACAACGACTCTGCCATGTTCATCTGAGCTTATATGAACAGCATGGGTATCTCCGAAGAGGTTGTGAAGGTCACCGAGGATCTCTTGGTACGCACCAACAAGAAATGCACCAAGATAATAGGGCTCATTTTTGAGTGAGTGCAAAGGAAGAGACCTCTTCACATCACGACGATCAATAAACTGTTCAATTTTGCCATCAGAATCACACGTCACATCTCCAAGTACAGCCGAACAGTCGGGGCGTTCATCTAATCGATGAATCGGCATCAGTGGAAAAAGTTGCTTTATTGCCCACGAATCAGGAATCGACTGNAATAACGAGAAATTGCAAAAATACGTATCACAAAGGCCCGGTGAGATCGCTTCGATTTCTTCTGGAACGTATTCGAGTTGTTTCGCTAGTTTGCTAATCCTCTGACATATTGACCAATACACCTGCTCTATAATTGCTCGCTGATCAAGTGGCAAATAGCCGCTCGCAAACAGATTCATTGCAGTATCAAGTGATTGCTGGGCATCATGGTACGACTCGAGTAAATTCCTGACGTTGAGACCTTCAAGCGTCTCAAATAAATCCTGAACAGGCTGCTGGACATTATGCGACGGCTGGTTGATGGGTTCATGACTGGCTTGCTCTGAGACACCCAGAACACTGAATACCAGCATGCTGTGGTANGCAACCACAGCCCGACCACTCTCTGACATTATGGTTGGATGGTCAACACCCGCGTCATCACAAACACTTTGAACATGATAGACAACATCGTTCGCATACTCTTGAAGACTATAGTTCACACTCGATTCAAAGTTAGTCTGCGAACCATCATAATCAACGCCTAACCCACCACCAACATCAAGAAACTTCAGTCCTGCACCTTGCTTCACAAGTTCAACATACACACGAGCTGCCTCATTCAGCGCTGCCTTGATATGTCGAATATTTGTTATCTGACTACCCTGATGAAAATGCAANAACTGAAAACAGTCACCCATATCTTGACTGGCTAAGAGGTCGACTCCTTTCATGAGTTCGGAGACAGTTAATCCAAATTTACTTCGAAACCCTGCCGACGCATGCCAACGACCACTCCCTTTGGTCGCCAATTTCATCCGCATCCCGATATTCGGTCGAACACCAATTTTTTTGGCACATTCCAGGAGCTGAGCGAGCTCAGAAAATCTCTCCACTACCGGAATGATGTTCCGGCCAATTTTCTGTGCAAGCATGACCATCTCTATGAACTCTGCGTCTTTGAAGCCATTACAAATGATCGGTGTCTCGTTGTCCGCCAACGCGATAACCGCAAGCAACTCCGGCTTACTTCCTGCCTCGAGCCCAAACTGATACGGACGACCAAACCGCAAGACCTCTTCAACAACCTGCCGCTGCTGATTCACTTTAATTGGATAGATACAGCAGTAGTCACCCCGGTAGCTACTCTCTTCCATTGAAGTGGAAAAGGCTTGATGGATTTCTTGAAGCCTATGCTGCAGAATTTCACCAAACCGCAGAAGGATTGGGAGGTCAATACCCCTCACCTGCAGTCGATCAATGAGCTGCTTTAAATCAACGTGACGCTTAGGACTTCGATCTGGATGAACATAGAGATTACCGTTTTCACCAATCGAAAAATAACCATTCCCCCAACGTGTAACCTCGTAGAGTTCTGTGGAATCAGCGACCGACCAATTCTCAGGATCGAGATCAACAGCCATAGCGTCCTCACAGTGTTCCAGAAAAAAAGTCCGGAGCGACAAGTGTAGCCTGCTTGGGATATTGAACCACCCTGCCTAGGATCTTGAGCCACTCAGGGCCACCTTGAGGGACGTTTTTCACTTTTTTAGCTGAAGAGCCCCGGAATGACCTGGCCACCATTCGCAATTTTCATTGGCCGACCGTTCTTTGCACGAAATGTTGTCTCGAGTGAAATATCGAGTGATTTCAGAACGCTTGTCATCAGGTCTTGGGATGAATACGGTTCACTCGCAACCTCCCGCCCATCGGCACTTGTTTCTCCAACTACCACACCGCGAGTAAAGCCCGCGCCACCAACAACAGCACTCCAACTTCGAGCCCAATGGTCACGGCCACCATTCCCATTAATTGTTGGAGTTCT
>NZNR01000078.1 GCA_002694955.1 Planctomycetaceae bacterium | reverse complement strand
TGGCACGAGTTGTGCACTAATGGTTTATTACAAGAACGTTGAGTTGGATGCCAAGGCATTCCACTGGCATCTTTTTTGAAAGGAGGTCGCCTCTACCGCAACTTTCACTCCAATAGGACAAACAGGTTGAATCCAGTTTCCTTGTAGTTGGAAACTCTTTTAAAAAAGGGCAAATGAAACGAGTGGGGGTTCGTATTGTTCCACACTGCGAATCCCCACTATTTTAAAACCTCAGTCCTTCACTTTGATTTTCAGCTCATAGACGGCAATTATGCGAGTTCACACCGAACTACGGCCTTCGTCTCCTCTCAGCACGTGCTAGCCTGACTGCCTTGGCTGTATGCCTTCTTGACAGTTTTATTTGATTAATGGGTAGAATTCATGCAGATGGGTCTACCAGGAACGTCTTGTCGAATTTGAGCAGGTGATCAATCTTCTTTCTTTTTCCAAGACGGGTGCTCTGAGGTCTCTTCATCATACTTTTAGGCCTAGGATAAGGTATCCGATCGACATGCTCTCGACGCAACTCCATACTCTTAGTTACTAACCGCTCTGTAGATACATATCATCTTTTCAATTTATTTCTGCGGCTATGAACCTTAGCTCTTTGCACGAAAACTGGCAGGGGATTCTTACTGCACTTGTCGCAGGCATTACACTGCTCGCGCTTTTGCTGGGTCGTCGTGCACCGGACATGGCCATGCTCGGTGCAGTGATTGTTCTACTCGCGTTTGGAGTCCTTAGTCCTGCTGAGGCTCTCTCCGGAATGAGTAACGAAGGAATGCTCACTGTGGCAGCGTTATTTGTTGTGGCAGCAGCAGTTCATCGAACAGGTGCGATTGCACTTGTAATTGATCGGGGGCTTGGTCGACCGCGATCTCTGCATGAAGCTCAAGTGCGGACAATGACAATACCAGCAATCCTTTCCGGATTCATGAACAACACTCCAGTGGTCGCTTTAATGGTGCCAGCAGTACGAACATGGGCTCACAAACACCAGCTGAGTATCTCTAAAATTTTGATGCCTATGAATGATGCCGTCGTACTTGGTGGTCTNTGNACTCTCATTGGCACNAGNACCAATATCGTTGTCAGTGGCTTATTCAATGAAAAAACAGGCAGTTCACTNGGCATGTTCGATATTACGTGGCTGGGAGTACCTCTTTTGGTTGTTGGCTTTACATACATTCTTATTGCCAGCAAAAGCCAATGGTTACTCAAAGATCGACGGCCAGCAGTAAGCGCGGGAGATGACCCTCGAGAATACTCACTTGAGATGGTTGTTGAATCCGGAAGTCCTCTTGCCGGCCGCACAATTGAACAAGCCGGCCTTCGTGGACTCCACGGCCTGTTTCTTATGGAAGTCGATCGTGCTGGTCAGGTCCGAGCGGCCGTCGAACCAACAGAACGACTCGAAGAAGGTGATCGCCTTGTTTTTGTTGGTGTGGTCGATTCAGTCGTGGAATTACAGAAGATACGTGGACTCCGACCAGCTACCGACCAAGTATTCCAATTGGATGGGCCACGATCTGAACGTACTCTCTTAGAAGCCGTTGTTTCCAATTCTTGTCCTCTTGTTGGTCGAACAATTCGTGAAGGTCAATTTCGATCTACTTACGATGCGGTAATTATTGCAGTCGCTCGAAACGGAGAACGTTTAAGAAAAAAAATCGGTAATATCATTTTGCAACCGGGAGACACATTACTTCTTGAGGCAAGTCCGCGATTTTTAAAACGACAAAAAGCAAACCGTGACTTTTATCTTGTTAGCGAAGTGAAAGGAGCAAAGCCCCCTCGGCACGACCTTGCATGGATTGCTTGCACGATTTTGGTGGCTATGGTACTAGCGGCAACACTCGAACTTGTCCCTATGGTTGCAGCAGCACTTGTTGCAGCTGGGGCTATGGTCGCGACAGGTTGCATAGGGCCAAATGAAGCAAGAAAATCAATCGAGTGGGAGACCTTGCTCCTCATCGCCGCTAGTTTTGGACTTGCCAGAGCCATTGAAAAAACAGGTCTCGATGAATTACTTGCCCAAAGCACTATTGGGGCTGCAGGTGATCGACCGTACCTTGTCTTGGCAGCAATTTATTTCGTCACAATGATTTTCACTGAAACAATGAGCAACAATGCTGCGGCTGTACTGATTTTCCCTATCGCATGGCAAACCGCTACTGATCTCGGGCTTAACCCAATGCCATTCATCATGGCGATCACAGTAGCTGCAAGTTGTGGATTTGCCAGTCCTCTTGGATACCAGACTAATCTCATGGTGTATGGACCCGGCGGCTACAAATTCAGTGATTATCTTCGTTTTGGTGGCCCCCTAAATTTAATAGTTATGGCCATCACAATTATTCTGGCACCTCTGATTTGGCCTTTCTAANGAGCGTGTCAATCAGAAAAGCACCTCTTGCGGCACATACCATGCGTTCAAAAACTCTTACNTCANGACGTNGTTGACTTGATACGATGCCGTCTCGCAAAGCAGCCCCAAAACCGGTGCAACAGTGANATAGGTGCCGTGAATCGAGCTATTTTGCTAAAACATCATTTTTTATTAGCANCACAATCGTTACGNCCGAACTAAACCGTCTTCCATCTTCTCTTTATGCTCGCCANGCTCATTTCGTTTCTTTTTCACATNCNCTCGGCGACGTAGTCTAGGTGATTGCNGNTGTCAGTTTCCNNAACGCTACCTCCATCCACTTGAGGCGGATGAGCGAAATACTCTTTCATTATTATCGAGTTAATCCAACGACCTGGTTTTANCTAGCGTCGCTTCTTTCGATTGCAATTTTTTTCAAATTCAATCGAGCTTTGAGTNTTCGTAATGTCGACCTTATTGGTCTTATTCTCTTCGCACCGGGACTTTTAGCTGTTGAATACGGAGGCTTTAAAGCAAATATTGATGCACAACAGTTGGGCTATGTTTGGTTGTTTGTGATTACTGGCTTATTCATTATCCGCATGCTTTGTGATTCNCTCATGGTTCGGAGGCCGATGCTGGATCCCAACCTCAATAGCGGTGGTCTTATTTTCCTTGGAATCTCGCTTCTCGTTTTTCTTTTAGCAAACGTTCTGACCACTCGACCAGAAAGAGATGATCTCGCAGCAGCAACAACTGCAGCCAGGATCGAGACGGGCGATGCAAAGGTCGATGCAGATCAATTAGCTAGACTTGGTCCAGGATATCCACTTCTCTTTCTTCTTCCACACATCTCCACTCAACGCGTTTTCTCCTCAGAGGCANTTTCCTCTGCTGGCGGTAAAACNCAAGAACCNCCGCCANGGGTCGTNCACGAAACAACTGCTCGAATAATGGCTATTATTTCCCAACTACTGATTGTCAGTGGAATGATTTTCGTAGGCTGGCGACATTTTGAAAGTACAAAGCTCGGTATTGCTGCTGCAGTTCTTTATCTGCTGCTCCCATACACAGCCATGATGACCGGGAGAGTTGACCATGCCTTGCCTGGCGCGTTCATTGTTTGGGCGGTTGGAGCTTACCGGAGACCAGTCATTGCAGGCAGCCTCATAGGACTTGCGATTGGCATCATCTACTACCCGATATTCCTACTTCCACTTTGGTGTAGTTTTTACTGGGAGCGCGGAGTCCGTCGCTTTGCCACTGGTNTTGCTGCTGCCCTAGCGGCCCTTGTCGTNGGNCTCTGGTGNACTTCACCAACGCTGGCAATCTTTGCCGGGCAATTACGGCAGATGTTCGGTTGGATCTTTCCAAGTAGCGTAAGCCTCGAGGGCTTTTGGGCATTCCCTTCCTACGACCCGGTTTTCCGACTTCCTGTGCTAGCAGCATTCTTGGTAATGATGGCTACTATGGCGATCTGGCCTTCACCAAAACACCTTGGAACACTCATGAGNTGCTCCACAGCAATTCTTCTTGGCAGCCAGTTTTGGAAAGCGCATAACGGCGGTCTTTTCCTAGCATGGTTTCTACCAATCCTTTTACTCGTGATATTCCGACCAAATCTTGAAAATCGTGTGGCGCTAAAGGCNTTGGATACTGATTGGTTCATTCGGCGTCGGAAACAAAGACATGCNATAGATACCACATAGGCNCTGNTCACATGTCTCGACGTATATCGACAGTAGATGAAACACCCTGATTTAAAAACCAAAGCTGCCAGCGAGTTTGATCCCAGCCATAGTTGACACCTGTCAGCGTTGTCAAAGCTTCAAGCACTTGCGTGTTCTGTGAGGAAATAATTTTTTGCTTCTGATTACTGCCAAGTGCAAGACCACCTCCTGTTGGTGAAAATGTCACAGATGTTTTCCCTCCTGATGCCGCACTAGAGGAAACAACGGACTGAGTAATTAAAACATTAATCAGAGGCTGAACGGCAGACTCATCACCAAGCGTTTTTAGTGCAACTGCAGCGCGGTTGATGCGTTGGTTGTCAGGTCCCTGAAGTGCGGCGACAAGTGCTGGCACAACCTGCATCGAATCTTTATCGTTAAGTTGTTCAATGGCACTCCAACGCACCTCGGAATCAGCATGATTGAGAACCAGAGAAAGTAGTGCTCCAATAGCATCTGTTGAAACTATATTCCCAAGAGCTTCAACATAGAGCAGCCGAACACGCGGAACAGGATCGGTATTGATTGCAGCAATGAGTGCCATAACCGCAAAAGGATCATTCGTTTGACGAATCTCGCCAGCAATGTTCTTGCCGGCCTCTGGTTTATCAAGTTCTCGCCGCAACCTTTGTAGCCGCTGCCTAGCCACCACCCTGCTTTTTGTTACTGCTTCTGCCTGCTTATCCAAATCGATTTCTTGCTGAGTTCTCCACGACCCTCGATAGCGGTGGTAGCCCAAGGTCTCCATACGTTGTGCGTGTGTACTGGTCGAATCCGCGATGGCACGATCTAAAATAAATAAGCCCCCAACCAATATCCCNGCAGTGCAGAAAATTCGCATCGTGTTGTCCCTATTGACTCAAATTTGGCTGGCAGCGTCTTGGATCATTCCNACATAAACTGAAAAGACCCTGAAAATCACAAGTATCACAAGACCCGCGACAAAGAGCCACACACAACNGCCGGCGGCTTTTGCAGCGGCCTCAAACCCTTTCCTTGAGTTATCGGCAAATTGTTCACTCAGTCTCCTCAGAACCTCCGGAACTGTTCCAGATTCTTCACCAACCGCCAAGCTTTCAAGCAACGCTGGAGGAAAACAACCCGCGGCGTGGAGTGCCTCAGCTAGCGTGTCTCCAGAAAGTAACCTTTCATTCACCCATTCCGGTNCAATTGCCAAACCCGGAGCTACTGAACCACTGAGTGAAATGAGCCTACCTGCATCAAGTCCGGCACCGGAAGCCAACGATGCGGCCTGACTCCAAGAAGCTGCTTCACCGTCTCGAGCAGCTGGCCCAAGAAGTGGCAGCCGCATAATACACTCACGAATGAATCCATGTGATCTCCATCCAAGAAGGACTAATCGAAAGGCACATGCAAAGAAAACAAAGAGGAAAAAGAGGANAATTCCATACATCTTGAGACCAGACATACCGACAAGACCAAGACCAATAAAATCGATTGCTTTTCCTCGATCCAGTTCAATTGTCCCACTGATGAAAATAAGTAGCCCAACGACGGCCAACGCTAACACTAACTGAATTGCTGGCAAGATGAGACTCGAACGAAGACGCGATAAAGTTTCTACCCGATGATTTATCATGTCGGCTAGCTCTCGTAGCGTTTCAACATCTTTTCCCGTTTTGTCACCGACGGCTACCATCCCAACTACAAATTGAGGGAATAGCCCAGTACGAGCAATCGCATCGGAAAGCATCTGCCCATTTTCAATTACGGATGTTCCGAGAGATAGCTGCGATTGCCAGCGAGCAGGCATGCGATTGACTTCACTTGTCCAGGCTTTACGCAAATCAATACCTGCCCGAAGTGTAATTGCCAACCTTCCGAGCAAATCTGCCTGCAGACGGGCTGGCAGTTGTCGGTTCACAAGACGTCTTGTCGCATTCTGTGGTAACTCGCGCATGCTTTATTCTCGCCGTACGNTGTAAGAATGTCGAGAAACANCCAAACCCTGCTCACAAGTAGCTGCACATCTGGTAAAACTCATAGTCCATCTACTGGACGGATGGATTACCGCCCCACGATATTCTTGCACAAATCTATATCTCATTATGGCTGACCACTGGGACACAGTCACGATCGTCGGAGTTGGCCTGATTGGAGGATCCGCTGGTCTTGCTCTAACCAAACGCGGAGCGGCCAAAAAAATCATAGGTGTCGGTCGGTCAGATAGTTCTTTGGCAATTGCCCGAGAACTCGGCGCTATAAGCGAAGGAACCACAAACCTTCGCGAGGGTGTGACAGACGCCGACTTGGTCCTAGTCGCTACTCGGGTGAGCGTCATTGGACATCAACTCGAAGAGATCGATGCATTTGTTCGGCCGGGGACCCCTATTACAGATGCGGGCAGTACAAAACAGTCAATTGTTGACAGCTGGGAGCAACGTCGATCTTTTCGCAAAGGTCGATTTGTCGGTAGCCATCCTCTTGCAGGAAGCCACCAACGTGGTCCAGACGCAGCAGACCCGACTCTTTTTGAAGGCAAACTGACGGTGCTTACACCAGTGGAAGCCACCCCAGAAAAAGACACTGATACTATCTCTGCTTTCTGGGAAATACTTGGTGCCAAAACATGTCTCCTCTCGCCTCCCGAACACGACCGACTCCTTGCTTCGGCAAGCCATGCGCCTCATATTGTTGCCGCAGCTTTAGCGATGGCAACACCATCTGAAGCTCATCGGTTTGCTGCCGGAGGCTGGCGAGATACCACTCGAATAGCAGCTGGCGACCCTGCCCTTTGGGCTGACATATTGCTTGACAACACTCAGTCCATCACCTCACAAATCCAAAAATTTACGGAAGCATCTGATCGATTGCGGCACGCGATTGAAGAAGGCGACCGGTCTACGCTCATCGAATTATTAACTCTCGCTAAGGAAAGCCGTGATGCTCTGGGAAGTTGATGTACACGACCGTCAAAATGACACTAGTGCTCAAGATCTTGTTACTGCCGCAAATGATCTCGGTTTTGATGTTCACTCAGCACACGCTGCTACGGGTTGGCTTATTGAAGGAGACATGGATCTCAACGAAATTCAACAAATAGGGGTACGGCTCTTTACCGATCCAGTAACAGAAGTCTGCCGGGTAGCAAAAGTAGGAGAAGCTGAATTAGTTTCATCGCCACCGGGCGCGCAAGATGCTCGTAATCTTATTTTTCACGTCCTTCCAAAACCGGGCGTGACTGACCCCGCCGCAGAAAGCGCCAAAGAAGCCATGGCGCTGCTTGGAGTCCATGCTACGGCAGTTCGAAGCCTTAAGAAATATTGGGTGCCGGCGGAATGCATGACATCAGAACAAGCTGAAGAAACTGCGTGGAAACGACTTGCCAGTGAAGCTATTCATGAA
>NZNR01000077.1 GCA_002694955.1 Planctomycetaceae bacterium | reverse complement strand
CGATCATCGAGGATTGTCCATGCAGGTTTCCCTCGTTCTGTAGCTATTTTCCTGCGCCAAATTCTAAGATGCTCAAAGAGCTGTCGGTCCACTCCAATCCAATCATCAGACTCTTTTCGAGATCGCACTGCTTTTCCTAATCGTGGCTCAAGAAGTGTAACTTCCCGTTGTCCCCGAAGGATTTCCCAAGATTTTTGGTTCAGCATGACAACCGGTCGGTCGCTTTCACTTCTTGATAGATAGTCTTGGTCAAGTAGTTGATGTACAAGATTTTCACACGTACGCTGGTCGAAGTTTCTTAGTAGTCCATATGTTGACAAGTTGTGGTGTCTGTTTCGTTGTACGGCGTCTGTTTGCGCTCCCCGAAGTACCTCGCAAAGGTGACGGACGCCGAACCGTTGTTTAATTCGAGCGACGCACGAGAGGATTTTCTGAGCCACAGTGGTGCTGTCAGCAAGGTTAGTCGTTTCCTTTAGGCAGATGTCACAGTTCTTACAATTAGAGAGTTCGTATGATTGTCCAAAATGCTCTGATAAAAAAGCATGTCGGCAGCGTGCCGCTTGGGCATACTGCCGCATGCGTTGCAGATGTACTATCTGTGAACTGATAAGTTTTTGTGCTTCATTCTCAGTCAACTCAGACGATTCCGCTCCCCGCCGAATCAATGCCTCCCAACTGAATACATCAGCCGGTGAATAGAGCAGCACACATTCTGCAGCAAGACCGTCACGTCCGGCTCGGCCTGTTTCTTGCTGGTAGGCTTCGAGGCTTTTTGGAAGTCCGGTATGTAGGACGAGTCTTACATTCGATCGATCTATACCCATGCCAAATGCAACAGTGGCAATGACAATATCAAGAGTTTCTTTTGCAAAAGCTTCTTGAGTTCTGTGCCTTTTTTTAGCATCGAGCCCTGCATGGTATGGATGCGCAAGAAGTCCGGATGTGGTGAGAGATTTTGCTAGCCTCTCTGTTTCGCGGCGTGAATTGCAGTAAATGATCGATGCTTCTTTGCGGTGCCGTCCAAGGATTTCAAGTATTTGTGCTGTCTTGTCAGTACGTTGAATGACACGGTATGTAAGGTTCGGTCGGTCGAACGTGCCAACAAGAACCTCTGGTTTTTTGAGATGCAGTTGCTCTGCAATATCTTTTCTAACATGAGGTGTGGCGGTGGCGGTGTAGGCATGGAAACTCGCCTGAGGGAAGAGTTCTCGCAAAGCTGAAAGTTGTCGGTACTCGGGACGGAAGTCGTGGCCCCATTGGCTGATGCAATGTGCTTCGTCGATAGCAAATCGCTGAATCGGCAACTGTGAAAGTGTGTCCACAAGATTTGAATTAAAAAGCCGTTCTGGGGCAACAAATAGTAAACGAAGGTTCCCGTTCTGAAGTTTCTGGTAAGTCTTTCGTCGGTCTTCTGGGGAGAGCCCGCCATGAATCGTTGCTGCTGGGTAGCCGATAGAATCGAGTGCGTCCACTTGGTCCTTCATAAGTGATACCAGCGGTGAGACAACAATATCGGTCGTCTGGCTCAGCAAAGGTGGTAGCTGATAGCAGAGGCTCTTGCCGCCACCTGTTGGAAGTACGACAACAGAGTCTCTGCCATAAATGGCGGCGGAAATTGCTTCAATTTGTAGTGGCCGAAACGTGTCGTATCCCCACCAGCGAAGAAGTGTCTGGTGTATTTTTGAATCGGCTTGAGCCTGTTGGTGAAGAGTATGAGAAGTAGGTGTCTGCTCGTTTGCCTTTCTTGGTGTTTTCACTAGGCCTCCCTAGGTAAAAATAAAAATTCCAGTCAGCAGAATAGCATTTGGACGCAAAAGAAGTTGTCTGGGGAAAGCGGGGCAGGAAGGAGAGCCTTAGTTGGGGCACGAAAGGCAGGTTGTCGGGGAAATCTGTCTTGATTGGCCCTAGCGTCGTTGCGAAAGTCCTACCCTACCAAATGATAAACTTTTTATGTTTTTTCTGTTCGCGTTCTGGCCCATTGCTGTCTTGGCAATGGTGTCTTCTTCATTTTTTTATCTTGCTATGGGTTCAATTGCCCATTGAGTCATCTGCGGAAGACAGGCCTTCAGTACTTGCCGATTCCTCTTCAGGAGTATCTGTTCACGGTTCTTTGCCCGTTGCATCAGATGGAATGTTTTTGGCTGCTGAAGATGGGCATGCCATATGGGAGAAAACAATCAAGACGGTCGCAACTGATTGGCCTGTCATCAAGACTGTTCCACCAGACTTTGAATCAGTACCTCCCCGAGCTGGCAGGATTGAGTCAGCGTGGGTACAGCTGCCACAGTCATTAAACGGGCAGAGTGATTCCACAGGTGGCTTGAGCACTTCGTGGCCGCACTGGCCTCAGCAACGTCAACGAGTGGTTGTGCAGGTTCTACCTGCTGCAAATGGTGCGTGGGTCGATGCGGTAGTGGAGACACAACCATTAGCGCTGAATGATGCCAACCCTCTGTCGGAACGAGTTGTGCTTACCGGCGGTTGGGAAACTGAATTGCGGGGACAGCAATCAGTTGATGCGACCACCGATCTCGCGCAAAGAATGGATCTCGAAAGTGAGCCCGTTTATTCTCTTCCCATACCACCAGAAATTATCTCTTCGCAGAGTGTGCAAAAGCAGCCATGGGCCGGGAGCAAGTTCCCGCGTCTATCTCGTGCAGGTCACAAGATTTTGGAGGATTACAGAAATTTCTATTCCTGTGAAAATCTTACGTGTGTTACGGCTGCTTTCGGTGCGGGCGCTCTGATGGCAAATACTGGCTTTGATACAACTATGCAAAATGCTTGGCAGGCGGGAATTACCGGTTCCCAGACAGGGGATTTTTTCTCGGCGACGAAAGACATAGGCGACGGTATTTACCTATTGCCAGCTGCAGGGATAGCCGCGGTGGCAGGTGTCGCACTTGAAGGGATGCCGGTAGGAGATGCCTTGGGAGGGTGGGGCGATCGGAGCCTCCGGATGTTCTTGGTTGGAGGGCCACCGGTTTACGTTCTTCAATTGGCGACAGGTGCTTCCCGTCCAAGTAATAATGGATCTGTCAATACAGAGTCACCTTCTGGGAGCGACTGGAAGTTTTTTCAGGATAATAATGGGGTAAGTGGCCACTCATTTATGGGGGCGATTCCGTTTCTTGCCGCGGCTGATATGGTCGAGCATCCACTTGCCAAAGGAACACTTTATGTCTGCTCTACATTTGTTGGTTTTTCAAGAATAAATGATGATGCGCACTACTCTTCTCAGGCATTTCTTGGTTGGTATCTTGCCTGGGCGAGTTCATTGGCAGTCAGCCGAACAGAGCATCATTTCGCAGGCTTCCGTGTGCGAGTTGTGCCGGTCCCAGTTGGTAATCAAGGTGGGCTGGGGCTGGAAGCGAGTTGGTAGGCATCGCCTTAAAACAGCCATTGAGAATGACTGTGGTAACACCCTTTTGGCCAAGGCTTGCCATGCGGGTTTTTTCATCACGGACTTCTAAGCAGATCTTGTCTCAAGAAAGTTTTACTCGGGTCCAAGATGGCCTATTTGGATAAGGGCTGATAAGCCTTACAAAATTGATGCATAACTTCTGAAAAACAGACTGACTGATTCTTTAGGCAGGCTAGGTGTCCCGACGAATGCAGTTGATAGCAGAAATAACAGATTTATGGCAAACATCATCAACGGTTTCGACTTTGCCAATCATACTCGGAAGAATAAATCGTAGTTTGCCACCAATACTTTTTTGTCTCGCGACATAATTCCCAAAAGCTCGTCGTCCTCTATGCCGTTGAGCGTCTGCGTTGAAACGGGTAGTCCGAGAGCTTTGAGAAGGTTGTGTTGTCGGTCAACAACGAGTTGATCGATTCGATTCATTGAACAGGCGAGAATTGCTGCTGCCATCATTCCAAGAGAAACAGCTTCGCCATGAAGAAGTGTGCCGTATCCAGTCGCTGTTTCGAACGCGTGGGCAAATGTGTGACCGTAGTTTAGGCAGGCTCTTAGACCAGTGACTTCTCGTTCATCTCTTTCGACAACGAATGTCTTGAGTTCGGCAGAGCGGCGCACAACATGAACAACGGATCGTGGCTCTCGATTTTTCACTGGAGTCACATTTTTTTCAAGCCAATGAAAAAAATCAGCATCCAGAATCATTCCGTATTTTACAACTTCAGCCAGCCCGCTGACGTACTCACGATCAGGTAAAGTTGTAAGCGTGCTTATGTCGGCTATCACTCCTCGAGGTTGCCAAAAAGCTCCAACGAGGTTTTTGCCTGCTGGAAGATTTACACCGGTTTTCCCACCGATAGCGCTGTCAACTTGGGCTACTAATGTCGTTGGTACCTGCCAAAAATATAAGCCTCGAGAAAATGTTGCAGCGACAAATCCAGCAAGGTCACCAACAACACCGCCGCCGACTGCAAGTATCACTGTTTTGCGATCGATCTTGAGACGAGCGAATTCATTCCATAATCGATTTAATTGATCAAGCGACTTGGATGCTTCACCTGATGGAATTATGAGGTGGTCAGTCTCTATCGATACATCTTGCAGAGCGCGAGTAACAATCTTCCCGTGTGTCGAACTTACAGCTTGGTCAGAAAGAATAACCGCTCGTTGCACGCCGTCATCCGAAAGTGAAACCCCGATGTCTTGAAGTATCATGTCACCAACATGAATCGTATAAGAACGAGTTGCTGGTTGGGCCGTTGCAACACTTCCGTCCAGCCGCACATTGATCTTGTGTCGTTCCACGTTATGACGCCGCCACTCGTTCAAGATCGTCGGGGGTTACCGTGATAATACGAGCAAATCCAGAATGTTGACGCACATAGTCGAGGTCCAATACTTCCTCCGGAGAGGCATGAAGCAGGTTCTCAACGCGGCTGCGATCGCTTTCTGACCAATCTTCGTATTCATCAGGCCAAACGGTGTGCTTTTCAACGACAAGTGCATCCCTGTATGGATCAAACTGATTAGACATTGGTGCTTTCTCTAACAATTATGATGTGGCGTTTCATTCGTACAAATGCCTTTACAAGTATATATTGAAGAATCGTGTGTCTCGACTATCTTTATTTTTCCAGCAAGTTTTTCATAAAAAGGTAACGCAGTGCTCCGAAGCATCCCCGGTTCCGTGATTGTTATCGGTCTTCTTGCTCTTGGGCTTATTGCTGCAGGAATTGGTGTTTGGTTTCAGTGGCAGNAGACGCGCCGATGTCTTTCTTTTTATGGTACTAAGGCAACAGAGCAGATTTCGAATTCGCAGTTTGTTGAACTGTGGCAGNTNCGNCCGTCCTCTGNNAGTAGGCATACGGGCCAGCTAGAGGNATTTCAAGTCGAAGATATTACGACAGCAAAAGGGTTGGTGCATCTCCGGAGGGGGCTCGTTGAAGATGCAAATTTTCACTGGGTAACGAAGGACAATAGGGTACGGGTGCCCTTACCGGATGCTGCGTGGGATGTTGCGCTGGTTTTTGATACTAAACAGAAGAATTCGGTTCCCGAAAAAACCGTTGTTGTCATTGATTTTGTGGAAAATTCTCAAGAAGCGAACCTGACGGTAGCTGGGAGGCCTGGGCGAGTTGCTCTCGTAGCGGAAATGGCAAAAGGCCTGAAAACTTGGGTTGAAAGCACAATGTCTTCGAGTAGTTCGCATTGATTTTCTGGGTCGGCTCGCAGGTAACACGGCGAAAAGACCTCTTTTGCTGGACATATCACCGTAGCTATCGTCTCCCAATGAGGTAGTTGATGCAGTACGTGAGATTTGAGTTTTTCTGCACCGTTTCCGAGAGGCTGGTGATATGCGATCGATTGCGATAGCGAATCAAAAGGGAGGAGTTGGCAAAACAACGACTTCGGTAAATCTTGCCGTCGCACTGTCCCGATTACGAAAAAAAGTTTGTCTCATTGATCTTGATCCTCAGGCGCATGCAACGCTTCATGTTGGTATCTCACCAACAGCCACCCCATGTACTGCTTTCGANGTACTTGTTAATGAGCGGCCTCTAGCAGACGCACTTGTTCAGGCTCAAGAAAACCTTTGGGTCGTACCGTCACATCTCGATCTTTCAGTGGCAGAAATGGCTCTCGCGGGTCGGTCGGGCCGAGAGTCAATCCTGCGAGAGAGACTAGAAAGTGCCGGTGGCATTAGTGGTTGCCCCCGGTTTGTAAACACNCGAGACGACAAGCAGGAGTTGCAATTCGACTACATCATTATTGATTGTCCGCCGTCGTTGGGACTNCTTTCACTAAATGCGATGGCAGCTGTTGATGAGGTTTTGCTTCCGCTACAGCCGCATTTCCTTGCGCTCCACGGGCTCAGTAAATTGCTNGAGACTATTGAACTCTCAGCAGANCANATCAACCCCCGTTTGCGTCTNTTGGGGGTTGCTCTTTGCCTTTACGAGGCAGGGACGCGGCTCGCTGCTGAGGTTGGACGAGATGTTGAAGCTTTCTTTGCAGAAGTAGAAAAAGGTCACCCGGCGTGGAAAGATGCCAGAGTATTTCAAACAAAAATTCGGCGAAATATAAGACTGGCTGAGGCACCCAGTTTTGGCCAGTCGATTTTTGAATATGCCAATGATTCCAACGGAGCATCTGATTACCACAACTTGGCAGCTGAGGTGGATGCTGCTGTTTTGCCAAAGTTTCAGCCTGAAGGGACATGTGAAGTGGATAGAATCGCAGCATAGCGAGGGACTTTTGTGGAAAGTATGCTGTGTTTTTTTGCAGGTTTTTGTGAGNGATATTTTGNGGTCAGATGGTGAGTGTCGCCAACAGGCATTCAGCCGATTGATAGTCTGTTTGATTTATTTTNAAGAAAAGTTCAGAGTGTGATAACGACAAGCAAACCTCGGAGATAACAACAAGAATTATCTCGAAAACTTTCGGCTGGTGTTTTCCGCTTTCTTGCAAACAGATGTTAGGATGTTGCTTAAAAAAACAGATTAGCATTGTGAAATGATGCGTGGAGCATGTTATGTGTTGGATAAAACAATTAGTACGTCTGTTTGCAACTGCATCTCTTTGTTGCGTAGGGTCGGTATTCGTTTTCGGTGAGGATCGACCGAGTACAAAAAGCTTAACCGTGATCCCGCCGGATCAGTCAGTTGATGACGTTGCTCAAAAAGCCAATCTCCATGAGTTGGCGCAGGGCCGAGGCGGAGCCTGGGACCCTTCCCATGCTCCCACGCATGAGACACTCATTGGTTTAGCGAGTGATCGGCAGTTCTTGCGAGATGTCTGGTGTCTTGAGTTTGCGTACCGACCACCACGGACAATCGAAGTCGAGTTGCCTGGAAAGAATCTTGAAATACAGAAAGAACGAGTCTGGTATCTCGTATATCGAGTTCGGAATGTTGCGGTNGATGAAAGTGGGAAAGTAACTCCTGCATTAAAGGGGTCTACCAGACGGGTAGTNTTTGAAAAAGATGAGGAGGGCAATGATGACCTAACAAGGCCGACTACAAAGTTTGTCAATCAATCGATACATTTCGAACCGCACTTTGTTTTTGAGACACATGAGGCATTAAGTCGAGACGAAGGGCTTCTAGAGTATCAGGATCATCTTGATCGACTCGTCTCGACAGCGGTTGCGCCAATTAGCCGTCGGGAAAAAATTCCAGTTGACATGCTCTATGACAGTGTCTCGATTTCAGAGCGTCCTATACAGCCCGGCGAAGAGAGGTGGGGTGTAGCTATATGGCAGGAAATTGACGCACGAATCGATTTCTTTACGGTATTCATTTATGGATTAACGAATTCAATTCGATGGCGACACGATGCAGAACTCGAGGCAGATCTTGATCATTCACCAGAGTACGAACGTCGTGAGNTAGAGTGCCTGCGNCTCGATTTTTATCATCCAGGTGACGCAGATCATAATGATTTTGAGGAAGTACGTGTCGTTCATTCGGGGCTATTTGAAAAAATTACACTTGGTTCACGACTTTTGGAGGCTAGTAGTCGAGCAGCTTTAACCCAGGCAAAGTATGTTGAGGGCGTCCGTGAACTTGGGGTGCGTTGGCAAGATTTCCTAGAACCCGAAAAAGAAAACTGGGAGGGAGGGGCCGGCTTAGTGCCGGTCGAAATNTTTGCCAAAACGTTAGCAAAAGTTGACAGTGTGGCGGAACGTGAGAATCTAGTAGTGGCATTTCTTGGAGATCAAGCTGTTGGCTGGATGGAAGACTTGCTTGAGGCAGTAGCAGGACCGGTGTCACCGCAACAAGACAGACGGAGAAGAGAGTCACTCGGGAACATCAATCTCACTCCAGAACAGGTGCTAGCGGATCCATTGCTCTCATTTGCTCGAATTGTAAATGAACTCGAAAAAGCGCCGGATATGATTACCCGACGTAAGGAAGCATCAGGTTTTTTTGGACCAGCCTCTCCTGCTCTTGATGAAATTTCGCATGAAGTAGCAATTGCTCGAACAGCTGCGCTGCTGAACCTCATGCAGGTGGATGGTGAGGAGCTTCAGCNGGCAGGAAGTCGACGGGCNCTTGATGTGCTATTGCCGAAGCTTCTGACGGTGTCTAACCCGGCTGAAGATGACGCAGGTCGGGTTGGTGATCGAACCGATGATGATCGTGAAGAGCTTCTCAAAGGGCTGTTTGGGCACGAGGGCCCAGAGCTGTTCGAAAGGGCCATGAAAGCCAATGAAGGCGAGGAATATTTATGGGACTTCCGCGATGCCCGTCAAGAAGATATCCTATGAATGGCGGAGAAATGCTTCCGCTTTTCATTTGGTTGGTTTCACATCGCAGGTACAGTTTAGAGGTTTGAGCTATGGCTCATAAAAAAGGACAAGGCTCCAGTAGAAACGGTCGTGATTCGAACGCTCAGAGAAGGGGTGTGAAAAGATTTGGTGGCCAGACTGTAACTGCAGGTAGCATCTTGGTTCGTCAAGTCGGTACAAAGTTCCACCCCGGTGCGAACGTTGGTATTGGTAATGACTACACTCTTTTTGCTCTCTCTGATGGTGTCGTTCGCTTCGATCGCAAAGGACGTCGAGTGAATATTGATCAAGTGGCAGATTAATTTTGTTCAGTATTGGGCCCGAGAGGCCATCACGTGTTTGTTGACCGAATCAAGGTCGAGCTAGTCGCTGGAAACGGCGGTAACGGCATCAGTAGTTTTCGACGAGAAAAGTACGTTGCTCGCGGGGGTCCCGACGGCGGGGATGGCGGGCGTGGTGGCAGTATTATTCTCAAAGCGAAGGATGGGGTTGACTCACTTTCGGGGCTGTCGCACAGAAAGCAATGGCGCGCCGATCATGGAAAGCCAGGCGGGCCTCACAATCGCCAAGGTCGATCAGCGAAAGATGTCACTCTTTTTGTCCCGCCAGGCACAATTGTTGTAGACCAAACAACAGGACTTCAGATCAAAGACCTCGCCCGCCCGGGTGAAAAAATCGTTGTAGCGAAGGGTGGTGCGGGGGGGCGTGGAAATGCACATTTCAAGTCGTCAGTCAACCGAGCGCCTCGTGAGTCGACGGCTGGTGAAGTGGGGGCCTCGCGGCTTGTCGTTCTGGAACTCAAGGTGATTGCAGATGTCGGTCTGGTCGGGCTTCCAAATGCAGGGAAGAGCACTTTACTGTCAAGACTGTCTCATGCGCGTCCAGAAATTGCGAACTATGCATTCACAACAAAGTCACCAGTTCTTGGAATTGTCGAGGTTACTGAAGAACAGAGCTTCGTTCTGGCTGATCTNCCAGGGCTAATAGAGGGTGCTCACGCCGGTATTGGGCTTGGTCATGAGTTTCTTCGCCATGTTGAGCGAGCGGGCATTCTAGTCCATGTGGTGGAGCCAGCCCCACTTGATGGCAGTGATCCATTGACAAACTACAAAAAGATACGTCAGGAATTGAGTCTCTATGACGAATCCCTTGGTGCTCGTCCGGAGATACTAGTTATAAGTAAATCTGAGCTAACGGGAGCGAAGATAATAAGGGAAAAACTTGCGAGTGAGACAGGGCTTCCCGTGATTGCAGTAAGTGCTGTAACTGGTGATGGTCTTCGTCAGCTTCTGCAGTCGATAATGAACCAACTTAAAAGCAGCAATGACATAAATGTATAACAAGCCTTATTAGAAAGTTGATAATGCCCGTTGATGTCTCTGAAGAAGAAGTTAATCGCACCAATAAGGTGCTGCTTGCTGATGTCGGTAATTCACGGACAAAGCTAGCTCTTGTTTCAGGAGTGAGTCAGGGCATGCCTCTTTTGGCGAGACAATATGAGTTAGATAGTCATAATTTTAATTGTAAGGATTTTGAGAATTGGTTGATGGGAGAAGTTGTTTGCCCGACAGCTTTCTATATAGCAAGCGTTTGTGATTCGGCAGTAACGCAACTCGAAACAGCAATTTCAGCCGTTAGCAAAAATGGTCAGTTTCCTGTCCGAGTACACCGAGTTGATTTCTCAGATCTTCCTCTTGCAGTGGAGACTGAACAGCCAAGTCGTGTGGGAATTGATCGGCTCGCCGCGGCTACAGCGGCAAGCTACCTTGTTTCATCAAAAAAGGGGTGCATTGTCATCGACTGTGGTACTGCGGTTTCTGTTGACATGGTGACATCAGACAGGCAGTTTCTCGGTGGCGCTATTTTGCCTGGGCCAGCGCTGCTTGCTCGTTCTCTTGCTGACGGTACGAGTCTTTTGCCGGAAGTGTCCCCGGCTCAATACGTAGCGGCTCCGCTTATGCCAGGCCGTTCGACAAGTGATGCAATAGCAGCCGGAATCGGTTTTGGGATTCGTGGAGCAGTTAGTCGACTAGTAGATGAAGCCCATCGAGAAATTGGATCTGAAGCGGATGTGTTTTTAACTGGAGGATGGAGGTGGATTGTTCAAGATGAATTCTCGAATGCCCAAGAATTTCCAGAGCTCGTTCTGTCTGGGATAGGTATTGCAGCTATGAGAATGTCCGGACTGTAAGCGTTATCGTTTAAAACTGTCTCAAGATTCGTTAGCTTTTAATCAATCTGAGAGTTGTGTATCCCTAAGCCATTTTTTGTTTGAGTTGCCGGTGACAGAACCAAAATCCAATTCTGAGAATATTCGTGAAAATGCACGTGGTCATGACCTAGCGGTAGCCATAGCACGGATCATAGAAGAAACGAGAGGAAAAGATATTCGGATACTGGATTTGCGTTCGGTCACTGAAGTGTTCGACTACTTTGTTATTGCGACAGGTTCGAGCCGTCGCCAGATGCACGCAGTCTCTGATGAAATTGAGCGTGTTGTGCAAGCGGAGTGGGGGGACGAGAAACGGGGGATCGAGGGTTACGATGAGAGTCGTTGGATTGTCCTTGATTACGGTGATGTGATTGTCCAGCTTTTTGATGCTGAATCCCGTCAATACTGGGATCTTGAGCATCTCTGGAGTGATGCAAAACACTTGGCTTTGCCCCAGAGCGAATAGAGCTTCTGGGTGCAATTGATAGCATTTTGTGCCGAATGCTACGGACTGCAAAGAGTCTTGGGAGGCAAGAACGGTTGGTAAGCAAGTAATTCGTGTGAACCGCTTACGTGTTAGTCGATAGGTTGTTTCGTTGGAGTATGCATGCCTAGAAAATCGAATTTACCATCTGATGGATTTCCTGTAACGAATTTCAGGGAAGCTTTTCGTAGTGTGCTTGCAGGTGTTCTTGCGCAAGCCGTATCCGAAGACGACCTGACCATATCATCAGAAGAGATACCAGCGCTACTTGAGCAGGTTCGTGAAACAGCAGACCCGAAGTTCGGTGACTTTACGGCGACTCTGGCTATGCCGCTCGCGAAAAAAATGGGCGTGAAGCCACGGGACCTGGCAAGTGACTTAATTGCAAAAATCAATAAAGATCAGGAATTCCAAAAGTCTTTCCAGCCAATTGATGCTCCTGTTGGTCCGGGATTTATCAATGTGCGGGTTCTCGATCAAGCACTTGCTGATGGTGTAAGAGCAGCCTGTTGTGATGATCGTTTGGGTGTAGCGAAGGTGTCTTATCCACAGACTATTGTTCTTGACTATTCATCGCCCAATGTCGCAAAGCCGATGCATGTCGGGCATATTCGTTCAACAGTTATTGGTGATGCGCTGTCACGAATCCTTCGTTTTCATGGTCATTCAGTGATTACAGATAATCATTTGGGTGATTGGGGTACACAATTTGGAATGATTCTTTGGGGGTGGAAGCATTGCCTTGATACCTCTGCTTACGAACTAAACCCGACGCAGGAACTCGGAAGACTTTATCGGTTGGTTCGTAAGGTCGTAGATGCTGATCCTCAGGAAATAGCAAACGACTCGATTGCAGCGGGACTAGTTGAGAAGTATCCGGATGCACGACAGGAAGTACTCTCTGAAACTGTTAAGTTGCACGAAGGTGATCCTGAGAATACCAGACTTTGGAAACAATTTATGCCAGTCTGTCGTGAAGAAATTGAGCGGATTTATAGACGTCTAGATATTACGTTTGATCACACGATGGGTGAAAGTTTCTACCAACCACTTCTAGCTGAAGTTGTTAAAGATTTGATTGATGGTGGAATGGCGAGGGAGAGCCGAGGGGCTGTTGGAGTCTTTTTGGATGGGTATGAAGCTCCACTGCTGGTTCAGAAAGCGGATGGAGCGTTTCTTTATGCCACAACAGATTTAGCAACTCTCGCTTGGCGTGCTGAGCATTGGAAGCCGGATCGAATTCTTTATATCGTCGACCACCGTCAAAGTCAGCATTTTGAGCAAGTGTTTGCAACTGCCCGTTCCTGGGGTTGCCGTGTGGGACAGCAGTTCTCCAACATAGATCTAATCCACGTGGCTTTTGGCACCGTTCTTGGTGAAGATGGCAAGCCCTTCAAGACGAGAGCTGGAGATACTGTTGGCCTGGAATCCTTGCTTGATGAGGGAGTTCAGCGAGCAGCCCTGATTGTCGGTGAGGGAGAACAGGCACGTCAGGGAATGGATGATGCCGGGCGGCGGCAAGTGGCTGAAGCCGTTGGCATTGGTGCTATTAAATATGCAGATTTGTCACAGAATAGAACCACTGATTACGTATTTAGTTTTGACAAAATGCTTGAATTGAAGGGAAATACGGCGGCTTACATGCAGTACGCTGTTGCACGTGTGGAAGGCATCGTGACTCGAGGAGGCGTGAATCGAGAACTTCTCCGTCGTGAAGTCCACGACAATCCATCTGTTTTAGAGCTGTCGGATCCGTTGGAACGAAGGCTGGCCCTGACTCTTCTGCGGTTCAAGGCGGTGTTAGAGGATGTTGAACTTGACTACCGACCAAATGTAATGACATCTTGGCTTTACGACTTGGCAAGTTGTTTTTCGAGTTTCTACGATGCTCTCTCGGTCTTGAAGGCCGACGGGCATAAACGTACAACTCGCCTCGTCTTATCCGACCTGACGGGACGGACTTTACGACAAGGGATGGAGTTGCTTGGTATCCGTGTTCCCAATCAGATGTAATCCAAATTAGAGGTCTTTCGTTCAAAACGAATCAGCTGTTGTTCGTCTTGTGTTTGGATTACAACGGTTTTACGTTTTCGATGGGGTCGTCGGTTCT
>NZNR01000076.1 GCA_002694955.1 Planctomycetaceae bacterium | reverse complement strand
CTGTTTTTTGTATTTATAATTACACTCTTCAGCCATGGATGCACCATGTGTCCATCGCCTTTCGACTACTCAGGCACAGTGCCCGGCTCTGCGAATCAAAATGATTTTCGAATACGAGCAAACGGCATTCTACCAATTTGGAAACGCCCAAAGCCTTGGCCTCCTATAGTTTCCTTTGAAAAGGAAGAGCCTCGCGTAGCGACTGCTGAGGCTATCGAAGACACTTCATCGGTACCTCGTGTAATCGTCGCATCGCATGAAGAAGATTTACAAGCGGTCCGAGAAAACAGTTCTGTTCTTATCCGGGACGTACCTCAGGCTGTTCCTACTGACGAAGACAAACGGACTGACGTAAGCACGCCTGCTTCTACTGAAAAAGAAGATGTCTCCTCTTTCACCGAATCCTAGTGAAGAGTACGAACTAACTAGATGCTGGAGCCCCTTGCGCTTCAATTGGAACCTAAAGCAGGCCTCCATCCATCTCCGAGAACCGCATTTTTTGGAACGACAATCACGCCGTCTCGAATAGTAAAGTGCTGGCTTTCCGGAAGTTCAGTTAATCCGCGGTCGTTGATAACATTGGCCTGACGTCCAATCCGTACGTTTTTATCTATGATCGCCTTNTCAATAACAGCTCCATCACCGATNCCCAGGGGTGGGACATTATTCGATACGTCGACTTCTAAATGTTCAGGTGTTTCGTAGTAATCATTTCCTAAAATAACTGAATTACGGACAACTACGTCTTTTCCGATCTGGCACCGCAAGCCAACAACACTGTTCTCAATTACTGTACCTGCACCAATGGTACATCCATCTGAAATGAGGCTTCCTTGGACTCGGGCGCCGTCCACTCGTGANGGTGGCAAAAATCGAGCCCGTGAATAGATCGGAGCATGAGGCGCAGCTAATTCGAAAGGTGGTTCTGACGATGCGAGATCGATGTTGCATTGATAGTATGATCGAATCGTTCCGATATCTTCCCAATATCCATCAAAAGGGTGGAGTTGAACATGCTTTGCCCGAATAGCAGCCGGGAAGACCTCTTTGCCAAAGTCTTGGTAATCAGTTTTGAGTAGCAGATCTAGTAAGCAATCACGATCGAATAGATATATTCCCATACTTGCCATGAGGCTACGGCCTGCCGCCTGAATACCGGCTTGTTCAATCCACTCGGGATCAGTCCGAACTAAATCGAGTTCAGCCTTCGTNGTAGGTTTTTCTAAAAACCCTTTCACTCGTCCTGCAGAATCAAATCGCATAATTCCGAATGATGAGGACACGTCATCAGCAACGGGGATTCCAGCGATTGTTACATCTGCGTTATTTGCCTCATGGGTCGATAGAAGATCAGCATAATTCATTCGATATAGTTGGTCACCAGAAAGCACAAGCACCTGTTTAATATCAGAATCCTGAAGCAACTTGATATGTTGCCGAACAGCATCCGCCGTTCCCTGGTACCAAGCCATCGCTTCATTAGTCTGCTGCGCAGCTAATATTTCAACATAACCACCACTAAAGGCATCAAATCTGTATGTACGTCGAATATGCCTGTGCAGACTCACTGAATTGAATTGAGTCATTACATAGATTCGTTGCACCCCACTATTAATGCAATTTGATAAAGGAACGTCGATGATGCGATACTTGCCAGCAAGTGGAACAGCTGGCTTGGAACGATCTCTGGTCAGAGGGTACAGCCGTGTGCCACGGCCTCCACCAAGCACTAGAGCCAATACATTACGTACACTCATCCGATGATTCTCCGTGTTGAGGGTGCCCCAACAAAACTACAAAGTGGACATGCGTCAGACAACTCCCCACTCCTACATGCTACGTTGCTCGAGCCTGTGGACCAAGNAAACCTCATTGAAAACTGACAAACAGTCTCCTTGATAGGTCATTTCGTACCAATTCTTCCGAACGCCACCCCTGTATCATTCATCTTCTTGATAAACNCGGGCTGTTTCCGATCATTTCTTGATAACGAAGTTCACCATCCGGCCTGGTATTGCAACCACTTTCACTATCGTCTTCCCAGAAAGCAAGGATACGATTTTGGGATCTGCAGATGCGGCAGCTTCCAACCCGACAGCATTTGTTCCGGTGGGCACCGTNATACGTGCACGAAGNTTGCCCTGNACCTGTACCGGAATTTCTACGGTTTCATCCTTGAGCCAACGCGACTCTACAGAAGGCCAGGTCGCCAANGAGACGGGGCTCTTGTTACCCAATACAGTCCAAAGCTCTTCTGCAAGATGAGGTGCGAACGGCGAAAGCACAGAAACGAAAAGAGAAAGCATTTCCCGCGGTCTTTCTTTAAGTGGCGTCGCGAAATTTACGAATTCCATCATCTTGGCTATNGCAGTATTGAATGAGAGTGACTCAATATCTGACGTGACTTTGTCAAGCATACGATGTACTGCACGCATCTGTTCATCAGTAGGCTTTTGTTCTGTTACTTGTGACGCAAGCTGAATAACTTCAGCTCCTTCGTCCACCACGAGCCGCCAGCAGCGATCAAGGAAGTTTCTAACTCCTCCAACACCGGATGTACTCCATGGCTTTGTTGCCTCAAGAGGTCCCATAAACATCTCATAGAGTCGCAACGCATCAGCCCCAAAGTCACGGACAATTTCATCTGGATTAACAACGTTCCCACGACTTTTTGACATTTTATACGCCCGGCTCTCCACACGGATGTGCGGTGCATCCCGGAGCACGAAGTTCTCNCCTTGCTTTTCGACATGTTCGCCAGAAACCTTCATCGGTATGTCTGAACTGCTTTGCTGACCAGCGGACACCCAACCACCCGAACTTCCTCTATACCCAGTGAACTCCACCTCACCGAGAATCATTCCTTGATTCACCAGTCGAGCAAATGGTTCAACCGTGGAAACATACCCACGGTCATAAAGCACTTTATGCCAAAATCGGCTGTAAAGAAGATGAAGAACCGCGTGCTCAGCTCCTCCTACATATAGATCGACCGGCATCCAAGCCTTTTCAATCTCTGGATCTATGAACTGTTCATGATTCTTGGGATCGAGAAACCTCAGGTAATACCAGCATGAACCGGCCCATTGAGGCATCGTATTTGTCTCTCGACGATAGATTTTGCCATCTAGTTTAACATATAGCCAATCATCACTGGCCCGTGATAGTGGTGGATCAGGCGTATCTCCTGGTTGGAAATCATCAAGCTCAGGAAGTGGCACCGGAAGTTCGTGTGGCTCAAGTGGTCGAACGACACCCGTTGGCTCACCGGACTCATCAAGCTCGTGCAAGATAGGAAATGGCTCACCCCAAAACCGCTGACGGCTGAAGAGCCAATCACGTAATTTGTAGTTGGTAGCATGCCTCCCAAGGCCTTGATCAAATAAATCTTTAGCAACCTTTTCAATAAAGGCTTCGCTACGCATACCTGTATACGGTCCCGAAGCAATTGCTTTTCCGTACCCAGTAAACAGCTTGTCGTCCTCAGCAGGGGGGGCGTCAATCGGCTCAACAACTGAAACAATATTCAACTTGAATGTCTGTGCAAATTCAAAATCCCTGCTGTCGTGGGCCGGTACTGACATAATTGCACCGGTGCCGTATGAAGCGAGTACATAATCCGCCACCCAGATTGGCACAGATTCACCGGTCAATGGATGGATGCAATATGATCCAGTGAAAACCCCAGTTTTTTCTTGTGCTAAGTCTGTTCGATCGAGATCACTCTTACGACATGCCGCCTCGCAATACTCATTTACAACATTTGCTTCACTAGGGCTTGTTAGTCGACTTCGAAGTGGATGCTCTGGCGCAATGACCATGCAACTTACTCCGAACAAAGTGTCTGGCCTTGTCGTATAAATCCGTAGACAATCCTTTGGTACCTTCAACGGATAACCGTTATTCTCACGACAGCTTTTCCAATTAAGAAAAGCTGTTTTGGAATCTTCGTCTGATGAGCCCGGTGTTGGAAGAAAAAAATCTACTTCTGCACCCGTGCTGCGTCCAATCCAGTCTCGCTGAAGTTTCTTGATGCTCTCTGGCCAATCAAGACCGTCTAACTCTGCCCCAAGTCGATCAGCATATGCTGTGATCCGTAACATCCACTGCCGCAGTGGCAATCGTACGACTGGATGACCGCCACGCTCACTGAGTCCACCGATAACTTCTTCATTAGCAAGTACCGTCCCAAGTTCAGGGCACCAGTTGACCGGTGCTTCTGACTGATATGCAAGTCGGTGATCATCGCGATACGCGTTGACTGCTTCCTCACCTGATTCCTGAACATTCTTCGGGATTGGAAGTTCTGAAATCGGGCGACCCTTTTGTTGATCGAAATCAAACCATGTGTCATACAGAAGTAGAAAAATCCATTGCGTCCAATGAACAAAATCGGGATCTGTTGTCGAAGTCTCCCGCTCCCAATCGTAGCTGAATCCCAACATTTTCAACTGCCGCTTGAACGTGGTGATATTTCGCTCGGTACTCTCTCTTGGTGGAGTACCCGTACGTATGGCATGTTCTTCAGCTGGCAATCCGAAGGCATCGAAACCCATGGGATGAACGACGCTTGAGCCCCGCATTCGTTCAAAACGGCTCACAATATCTGTCGCGGTGTACCCCTCGGGATGACCAACGTGCAACCCGTCACCACTCGGATATGGAAACATATCGAGAATGTATGCCTTTTTGCCGCTCGGAAGGCGTGGTGAGCGAAATGTTTTATGCTCATCCCACCAGATTTGCCATTTCGGTTCTATGACAGAAGGGTTGTATTTTGGCATTAGGCAAATAACGCTAAAGGTTAAGGCATGTATGATTAAGAAGCAGTACAATTTCTTTGAGTCTAATAGACTGCTAAGTTCCGACAACGCTCGAGCAAGAGCCGCGGGTATGGCAGCAAAACCCACGCCATTCCAGAATTCATCTACTCAAGAGGGCTAGACTTTTGAATCGAAAGACACCTGCAGATGAATCTGTGAGCCACTCCTACATTCCTACGGACGGAGCAATACTCCACCACCAACTTCTTAAAAGTCTGCGAGATGCTGGCAAGCGTCTTAAAATGGCTGACTCACTCGGCACGCGACTTAGTGGTCGCCAACTGCTAACTCGAATTCTTGCCGCAAGACTTGTTCTTGAAAAAACTCTTGAACCATCAGAGAAACGGGTCGGCATTCTACTTCCTCCTACTGCGGGCGCTGCAATCGTAAACGCTGCACTCGCACTTATGGGTCGCGTTGCTGTTAATTTAAACTACACATCCTCGCAATCGATACTCGAAACGTGCATCGAACGCGCCGGGATCAAACACGTTATATCCAGTCCAACATTTTTATCGAGGATCGAATTGGATGTTGGGGATTATCTTCTTGATGCTGCTGATCTACGAAAAAGACTCACCGTCCTGCAAAAACTTCAAGCGTTGGCAGAGGCAACACTCATGCCGCTCTCAATGCTTGAACGTCACCTCAACCTAGGCAATATTAAGCCCGACGAAGTTCTTACAATCATCTTCACTTCAGGCTCGACAGGTGACCCGAAAGGTGTTGTTCTCAGTGTAGAAAATGTTGGGAGTAATGTTCGGGCAATTGCTGATTTACTTCACCTTTCGCCGGCTGACACAGCACTCGGCGTGCTACCTTTTTTTCACTCTTATGGCTACACAACGGCTTTATGGGTTCCGCTCACACTTGAGCCAGCGGTTGTCTATCACACAAACCCCCTTGACGCAAAGGTTGTTGGCAAACTTGCACGGGACTATCACGCAACAGTTTTAATGGCTACCCCTACTTTCCTGAGAACCTATATTCGCCGTACCGACCCAGATGACTTTTCAACGCTCGAAGTTGTTTTTGGCGCTGCGGAAAAGCTGACGACTGAGGTCACAAATGCATTTGAAGAGAAGTTTGGTGTCCGTCCCCGTGAAGCATATGGAGCAACAGAACTTTCTCCTTTAGTTGCAGCAAACGTTCCGCCTTCTCGCCATGTTCCCGGTAGAACGATTGACGCCCGCGAAGGAACAGTCGGAAAACCCATACTCGGTTGCACAGCTAAGATCACTGACAGAGAGGGGCTTCATGAACTACCTGTTGGCGAAGAGGGGCTCTTATGGATTTGTGGGCCCAATGTCATGCAAGGCTATCTTGATCGCGATGACCTCACGGAACAGGTCATTTGTAAAGGCTGGTATCGTACCGGTGATATTGCAAAACTGGACGCTGATGGCTTCATTACAATAACTGGGCGACAAAGCCGATTCTCAAAAATCGGTGGTGAAATGGTCCCACACATGCTTCTTGAAGAAGCTGTCAATACGATTTTAGGTGCGGCAGACGGTGAACTTCTTGCTGTGGTCACTGCAGTACCGCACATAACAAAAGGCGAGCGACTTATTGTCTTAACAACTAAAAATCAAATAGCACCAGAGGACATCTGTCGGAAACTTGCTCAGTCCGGTCTTCCAAATCTCTGGGTACCATCGTCGGACAGCTTTGCCGAAATTGAAGAATTGCCTGTTCTCGGTTCAGGAAAACTTGACCTAAGAAAAATAAACGACATTGCAAAGGAACGTTTTTGTGACAAGTCAGGCACCAAATAGTGAAAGCTGCCACAAACTTCCTCTACCCACTCAATTTAGAGCAATCCTTGGAAGATCCGATGATCTTCAAGCCAATCTTTTCTTTCAAATAATTCTGCCCACTTGGAAGCAGGCAGAAAACCCGCTGATACTTGAAGGTGTTTTAACTGGCCCAATATCATCACGTGCAAGTACACTCCCTATTCGACAGAAAATCAGAATTCAATCTCAAAAGATTGTTAATGAGGAAACTGAAATTCTCGCCCATTCTGTTCTGACAGAACCAGCATTTTGGACGCCCGATGTGCCAATGCTCTACTTGGTAAAATGTAAGTTTACTTCTTCTAGCGAAGAAGTAGCTTCGCTCCGCCACACTATTGGTCTTCGTCGTCTTGGTATTCGCAACCATTCTCTTTGGCTTGACGGGCATCGATTTGTTCTGCGCGGCATAACACAAAGCAACAGAGCNANTACCCNATCGAACAAACAATTNACTTCCTCGGANGATGACAAGACCGCGCGAGTTTTTGACTTGCCTGTAGACGCTTTATCTCAAGCAGATACGCTGGGAATTCCACTAGAAGAGGAGTTGAAAACTGCTGATGAAATTGGGCGTCCAATAGCTATCCGCATACATCCTGAGAGTCANCCTGCGGTCCTTCCGTCTTTNATCTGNNGGCTTACAAGCCATCCCTCAGTATTTCTAACGGTTCTTCCAAGCACACTTTACTCAGAAGCATTAAAACTTTCGATTTACAAAGGCACCATGCTGTTAGCGACAGAAACACCTGCTGATAGTGCCCCACCGGAATTGCCGAAGGGNATTGACCTTGCTGTTGTTCGAATAATGAAAACAATGCCCGATTCTTCGTGGAAGACTCCGCCACCTTATCCTGTCATTGCTTGGCATACCGGGACGCCCTCACAGCGAAAAGAATGCGATCGGCTTCAGGCTTTGCTCGCCAACTGGCGAACTACTCCAAACAGCCCTCCCGCGTCATGGGATTGGGCTGGGTATCTCGTTGGCGATGAACCAATCAACACGTAATCTTATAAGTCGTTCAATGCAAACAGAAAACAACTTCGATGAATCACGTTTTATTCGTCAGACACGATATCAAAAACTGGGTGCAGTCGGGCAGCAAAAGCTTTCCCAGGCTCACGTGGGAATAGTTGGATGTGGTGCACTCGGAAGCGCAGCAGCAGTTGCACTTACTAGAGCTGGCATTGGGTCACTCACAATTGTTGACAGGGATGTACCCGAGTGGAGCAATTTGCCAAGGCAACTCCTTTACACAGAGAGAGACGTTCGCAATGGATTACCAAAGGCAATAATTGCAGAAAGAAGACTCAAGGAAATTGATAGTACGTTACACGTGANNCCCCACGTGACTGATCTTACCGCTCATAATATTTCTGACCTACTATCGGCCGTTGATATTATTGTTGACGGCACTGATAACTTCGAGACTCGGTTCCTGGTGAATGATTTTTCCTGCCGCGAAAAGATCCCTTGGATCTACGGTGGTGTCATTGGTGCCGAGGGAAGAGTCATGACAGTTATCCCGGGTAAAACTGCATGCTTGCGATGCCTCATGCCAGANCCTCCTGCTCCTGGCAGTTTGCCAACATGCGATACAGCCGGAGTCCTCGGAGCAGCAGTCATGGCTGTTGCCGGAATCCAGACATCAGAAACGATTAAAGTACTTATTGATCCCACTCAGTACACAGAGAGCAGACTATTCGCATTCGACCTTTGGGAGTCTACATGGAAGACAATTGATCTTCGAGTACTTTCAGAAGCAGGGTGCTCAAGCTGCCACGGAGATGAGCACAAATGGCTTGACACGTCTCGGCACCAGACAGCCATTCTCTGCGGACAAGATGCCGTACAGCTTCACTACACTAACAAGACACCAGACCTCTGTAACATCGCGAAAAACCTCAGTTACTTCGGCAGCGTAACAGAAAACAAATGGTTAGTCCGCACTGAAGTGGAACCTGGGATAATCATATCTGTTTTTGCTGATGGCCGGCTTATCGTTGCTGGAACACGCGAGCCTTCTCGAGCACGGTCAGTTGTTTCAAAATACATTGGAATGTAATTCCTGTATCAGCCTGAAGTCGCCGCAGTCATTACCCTCCTCTCGTCGGCGTCATTTTTTGAAAATTCAGCAGTTANNCGCCCCTCCGCCATAACAACAATGCGATCTGAAAGCGTCAATAATTCTGGCAATTCACTTGATGTTAANACAACTGCCAAACCACTTTTGCACAATGTGTCAATGAGTTCATACAACTCAGTTTTGGCACCAACATCTATGCCACGAGTTGGGTCGTCCAGCAAGAGCACACGAGGATTCGTCAGCAACCAACGGCTGATAATACATTTCTGTTGATTTCCACCCGACAGTTCAGAAATCCCTGCTGTTAACGATGGTGTCTTGATCCCAATCTGCTCAATTGGGCTGACAACAATTTCTTCTTCTTTCTGCCGGCTTAAAAGTCCATTCCGAATTGCATGAATCAAGCTACATACACTTATGTTTTCTGCCACATTCAAATTTGCAAAAATCCCAAGCCTCTTCCTGTCCTCTGGCACCATTACCAAGCCGGCCTTACAAGCATCTGACGGATGCGTAAATCGGACCAACTCTCCCCCGAGTTTAATTTTTCCGTGCCATTGATATGGAGATGCTCCAAAAATAGTTTCCAACACTTCGGTTCGACCAGCACCCATCAGGCCGGCTATACCAAGCACCTCACCAGCATGAACACGAAATGAAACGTTGTGCAATTGCCCGCTCTGTTTTGAATCCTGTGGNTCTACACATAGATCTTCAACATCAAGGAGGCACTCTCCTATGGTCCGCTGCCCACGAAAACTNTGCTCTCTGATCTGGCGACCAACCATCCANCCCGTCACCTCGGAGGCTGTTGTTTTTCTCTTATCCACTGTACGGACATGACAACCGTCGCGTAAGACAGTTATCCGATCAGCTAACCGAAAAACTTCATCCATTTTATGNGAGATATAGAGAATCGTGCAGCCCTGCTGACATAGCATACTAATGGTTCGTTCCAAACGCTCGGCTTCAGCCTCTGTCAANGCACTGGTTGGTTCGTCCATAACGATGATTGATGNAAGAAGAGAAAGCGCTTTGGCAATTTCGACAAGCTGCTGGTCACCGACTCGCAATTCTCCTGTTATGTCACCTGGTGAAATTGCTGCCTCAAGTAAATCCAATAATTCACTTGTTTTTCTCTCTGCACTAACATCGTCTAGCAAGCCGAATCGTGTTCTTGGTTCACGCCCAAGAAAAACATTGGCAGCAACCGACAACTCTTCAACAAGTTCCAATTCCTGATGAATGATCGCCACACCTGCATCCTCGGCATCACGAGTGCAATTAAATTGCACACTTCGGCCAGCTATCTCAAGCTCACCAGCATCTGGCTGATAGACTCCTGACAAAATCTTCATTAACGTGCTTTTACCGGCTCCATTTTCACCACAAATAGCGTGAACTTCACCACGGCGAACCTGCAAACTCACACGATCAAGAGCGACTACTCCAGGGAATTGTTTTGTAATCCCCTTCATCGCAACGGCAACTTCTATCAGTTTGTCCATCATGAATCGCTGACTTGTACTATTTTTGTGTTACTACGATTCTCCCAAATACGTAAGGCAGCTAACACAATAAAAGCCGTGAAGCCAGTTGCCAGACCGACAGCCGCACCAGTCGTCATGGATGCAAGACTTCCTGCAAGCAATGCGAGAACCGGAATCGTACAAAGCCCCAAAGATCCAGGCAGAAAACGACGATCGTTCCGCAAACCATTCAAGCCCTGAGCAAATGTGACCGCAAGAACAACAACGACTCCAACAATTAATCCTTCGTAGACATCGGCACCAGTCTTTATAATTTTTGACACAGCATCGATTACTACCCTTAGAAAAAGTGCGCCAAGAATAGTTCCCTGAACTGTTCCAACACCGCCAGAGTGTGAACAACCACCAACAACGGCAGCTGCAATTGCATTAAGTTCATGTCCCCTTCCCTGATTGACGGGTGCCGCAACAGATTCATTTGCGACATAGAACAGGCCTGCCAAAGCTGCTGTCATTGCACCAAAACAATATGCGAACCATTTCACATTTTCGGTACGGATGCCCGCAAGGCGCGCCGCTTGCTCATTTCCCCCAAGAGCTTTGAGGTGACGGCCAAGTACTGTCCGTGAGAGCATAATCCATGTAAAAAAAGCCAGAACTAGAAACGTTATTACTGAAAACCAGACATTATCTCGCACTGCTTTGAAAGTCGGGTCAGCTACGTTTATGAGTGCACTTTTTGTGGGTGTGAGGATCGCTGTACTACTTTCACAGACTGCCCTCGCAAAACTCCGTAGACCTACAAGTGTCGCAAGTGTTGCGATGAAAGGTGGCAAGCGAACAACCGTAATTAGCCACGCATGCAATGTCCCAACAAAGAAGCCGGTTAAAAGACTCGCGAGAACTGCAACGAGCACCACCACCGAGCCCACCGGCTTGAACGCCATCATTTCAGCAGGAGCTAACGCCAGCATGGTCACAGAACAAACAGTCCCTGACAATGCAATCATGGAACCACTCGAAAGATCAATGCCACCAGCAATGATGACAACTGCAGCGCCTAGTGAAAAAATTCCGAGCATTGCACTGTTACGGGCTATATCGCGCAGACTTTCCACAGGGCGAAACAAATAGGTGTGGTTAGTGTCAACAATTGCTGTGAAGATGATTGCGATCACAATCGCTAGGAGTAACGACCACTCGTTATGCGATGGCCACCATTTCCTCAGTGCATGAAGCGGAAATGAACTCCACAATTTCATCAGGGGAACCTTTCATCACGAGCAGCTTAAGAGTCAGGAGCTAGACAAGCCGTATTTCTTCAACCATTCACGAAAGGCCGACAGGGACAGGACCTCTAAAGTNCCTNCTGACACTGCAGATTCTAGATCCCTTCCTGAAATAGGTGCGTCTTCATTGTTTTCCCAGGCGTCAGGAATTATCAATCGCAAGCCAGTCGTGNATTTATCNCCCCCAGGCTGANCAAAATCTGGNAACATNTCCTCGATGACAGCATCCTGCCCTTCTNGCATTGCAAGCAAGAGTCTTACGGTTTGAATACCCATTTGAAACGGATTCTGCACAATCATACAGTCGATGTTGCCGTTCGCCATGTGTTCGATGGCTTGAGCGGCTGCATCGAATGTAAAGATAGAAACCTGATCACGAACCCCGCGTTCTGCTACAACCTCAGCGATTGCTGGAGCATTATAGGCCCATATTCCAACCAAAGCTTTGACATCTGGATGATTCACAAGAGCCGTCCGTACATTATCTCTGGCTCGTGAATGGTCAAATGAATCAGCCATTCGGTCAACTTCACTGTAGCTTGCTCCAATTGCGTCGCGACACCCATTCATCCGAGCCCTGGCGTTATCGTTATCTGTAAATCCCGTAAACTGAATGAACTCCCCCTCAGTAACACCCCGAGACTCCAAAACCTTTTTACCCGCTGTACCCAACAGACGTCCGGCAATTGAATTATCTGTCCCTATGTAATAAGGACGCCCATCTGAGAAAAGCTTCTGATTAATATCTCCATCGACGGTGATTACCGGCACACCCTTGTCAGTAAGACGCTTCATCTCTTCAACGATGGCAATGTTTTCTGCCTGAATGACTGAAATAGCAACTCCGGCTACATCTGCCTGCGTCACAAGCTGTCTAAGACGATCAATCTGTCCTTGAGCGGTTGCGTTATTCTTTTCCATAACAACCTCAAAGCCTTTGTCGACAAGAGCAAATTTTTTCGCGCCTGCTTGCAAACCTGCATTCAAGACATCGAAATATGGATCATCACCATTTGTGATAAAAATAAAACGTCGGGGAGCTTCTGTTGCACTTTTTTTCTCGGCGGGCGATTTAATATCCGACTTATTACAGCCAGTCAAACCGAGACCAATAAGGAGAAAAAGAAGAAAAAAGGGACGGATGGACTGCAAGTTAACAAATGACATGGCTTCTTAATCTCTTTACTCGGTGTTAGCTAATACATGGGTTGTTTGAGAGTTCGTGTCGCAGAACACTTTCCCAACTTACTGTTTCCCGCCCCCTCTGATCTACTCGTTCATCTGGAATTAATAGTGTAAGCCACTTTTCCGAAGATGTACTATCGGCGTACCTTCAGAACTTCTCTCTGCAGCAAGAACATCAGCCACGACAATAGCGTGATCTCCATTACTTTGCTCAGTTGCAGCTGGTAAAAAGGCCGGCCTTGCCCTGCACTCCATCCAGCCAACAGAATCCCGAAGAATTCCAGCTCCACACGGAGACCGACGAATGTCGAGGCCAGAGAATGGCTCATCGTCTCTCGCCGGCGGCTTACCGAATTTACCAAGAAGGCTTCTCTGATTTTCAGAAAGCACATTGATAACAAACCGGAAATTCCCGCTCCCAACCGCTGAAAGAAAACGTCGGCCATCTCCCACAGCAATTGATATAGATGGTGGATTGAATCCTGCCTGCATAAGCCAACTCGTTAGCATGGTTTTATCAACTGCCTGTTCTTGCCACGTAATAACAAAAAGGCCACTTGGAATACGCCCAAGGATTGAACCAATCACCTCAGAAGAACTTTTCTGAAAATCACTGTCTGACACGGAGCAACTCCTTCCAAATAAACCTTGCCGAACTCTCCGGAACAATCACTGGTTGAGATAATAGCAGGA
>NZNR01000075.1 GCA_002694955.1 Planctomycetaceae bacterium | reverse complement strand
CTGAGTCATAATGTTTGTGACTAAGAACCCTCGAACTTTTGGATCTGGAATCATATTCGCGAGAGCCTGCTCAACGTCCCGACGATGGGACAGGGTTGCCAGTGGCACATTCTGCATTGCATGGACATAGTCAATCGGTGTACCCGACGACCGTGCTGGTGGAATATCAACAACAATGAGTCGATCTACAAGCTTGGGCCACACCAGCGAAAGGTACATTGCCACTTTGCCACCCATGCTGTGACCAAGGGTACAAACTGGTTCCGAACACTCGTCCTTGATAAGAGTAGCCACATCTTCAGCCATTGAAGGATAATCATGAATATCATTCCATGGGCTTTCACCATGATTGCGAAGATCGACTGTCAGGACTCGAAATGTGTCTGAAAGCTGCCGTGCAATAGATGACCAATTTCTTTTTGAGCCAAAAAGGCCATGTAAGATCACTAGTGTCTGGCCTTCCCCGAAAACATTGTGAGATAACTTGACTGACACAGCTTTTCCAAAATGAATTGATTTTATTTGCTTTGTTCATACTGAAGGAACAAAACGGAATATTAGGATACCAGTAGGAACATTTCCCATGCGAGCAGTGATCCAACGAGTCTCAAAAGCATGTGTCACGATAGATCACGAGGAAACAGCCACCATTGGCAGAGGACTGCTTGTTTTCTTGGGTGTCGAAGTAGGTGATACATCAGCAGATGTACGGTGGCTTGCTGGAAAAATAGTTCGAATGAGAATTTTTCCTGACGAAAATGACCGGATGAATAAAAATATCCAAGAGATTCAAGGTGACATACTTGTCGTCAGCCAGTTCACGCTTTTCGCAGATACTCAAAAAGGCAATCGTCCAAGTTTCTTTCAAGCTGCCAAGCCAGACGAAGCCATCCCTCGCTATGAAGAGTTTCTTCAGGAAATGGAACATCTCACTGGACGCACACCAGCTCACGGAACATTTGCTGCTGATATGCAGGTTGCTCTTATCAATGACGGCCCAGTCACGATTCTGATCGATTCTCAAGAAAATATGAAAGAAGCATCCTCAAAAATCGATCTTTGAATTTTGAGACACAATTACATACTGATCTTTTCATCCTCCACAAAAAAAGATCATGCTGACATGCTATCCTCAAATCATTCGAGAAAAACCTGTCTGGGAATGGCTTTCGGCGCGCGTGCGTCAGTACTGGTCCGGCTGATAACCATACTGCTCATTACATGATGGAATTTGTTCAAACAAAAATACTAAAAAGAGTCGTCAGACGCTGTTTGAGAACAAATATATTTTTAAAAAAACTACGAACCGAAATGCAGGTGAAATTTTTCGAATAAATGCGTTTCACTGTCCCTGCTTTTTTGCTCGTTCCTTAGCCTTGCGGGCTTCGTATGCTGCGATCACTTTCTCTGGATTGTCCTCAAACATGCTGAGACAACCTTTGCAGCAGACCCAATAGGTTTCGCCTCCATAGGACACCTGCTGGTTACCCTCACCTCCCGTCACCACACATTCATTCACGGGGCGTGAACGTGTCGCAAATACTGTGCCTTTACGGGTATATCCAAGCGTTGCTCCCTGCTGCAGGCGGTTTAGATTCGAACCATACTGCAACGTAAGAACCAAACGCTTGTTGTCTGCAAGTGTTTTAATGAGCAGCCGAGCCGGCCGACTCGGCTCAATGACGTCATTGA
Source organism: Planctomycetaceae bacterium (assembly GCA_002694955.1). Next base: position 16,157 of record NZNR01000075.1, on the reverse strand, counting down.
TGAATTCAAGTTGGTTATTTTCATCAATAAAACCAGAAAATGTTTCAACTACTTCTGATTCGATATGCCGTGCCTGAAGAACAAACGCATTCTCACCTTTGCCTGGAATAATTCGGCCGCTTGTGAAATAGCGACCGGGTGTCAACTCAAACACAATAGCTGGCACACCCTCATCAAACGACCATGCCCATTCAGACTCCGCTGACCAACGGGCATTGCCACCTAACTTCTGCATCGCCACCCCCCTCCAACCACCTATAAATTCTTGGAGAGGCATAAGTTTTTCTTTTTGTACTTCTTGGTCCTCCTGAGATATCTCCTTACCAAGAAGCACTCCAACACAACACGCACTGCAAAAAGCAAAGACGACGACCGACAGTAATATCTTCCTGAAGATGGTTCTTCTCTGTGGATTGAGTTGCTGACAATATGGTCCAAGGGCAGAAATACTCATTGTTAAAGAAGAGGCTCCAGAAAGATAACTTTCCTTTTTTGTCAATTTTCATTCTACAAGATGGCAAGCGACTTGATGACCTTTTTCAATGGTTCGCATCCTTGGAACCTCGCTCTGACACCGTTGTTCACGTACTGGACAACGAGTATGAAATGGACATCCGGATGGCGGGTTGATTGGACTCGGCATCTCCCCCGACAAAACAGTGCGTTGGCGTAATTGTTCTCGCGTAGGATCCGGTGTTGGTACAGCAGACAACAACGCCTGGGTGTATGGATGCTGAGGACGGTCAACAAGTGTCTGGGCATCAGCCAATTCAACAATTTGGCCCAGATACATGACCGCAATACGATCACTCACGTGACGAATAGCAGCTAAATCATGTGCAATAAACAGAAGAGTAAGACCAAGATTTTCACGCAGTTCCGATAGTAAATTCATGATCTGCGCTTGAATAGAAACATCTAGTGCACTGATGGGCTCGTCCGCTACTATAAAATCAGGTCCAAGAGCAAGCGACCGAGCGATCCCTATTCGTTGTCTCTGTCCACCTGAAAACTCGTGGGGATATCGACGCAAACACCGAGGATCCATGCCAACTGTCCTCAACAGATCCTGAATTTTTTCTCGTCGCTCAGCTCCCTGAACCACACCAAAATTTCTCAATGGTTCTGACAAGATGGATTCAACTGTCATTCTTGGATTCAAAGATGCAAATGGATCCTGGAAAATCATTTGCATACGACACCTGAGGTCAAGAAGTCTTTTATCCCATACCCATTTTTGACCTTTTTTCTCCCAAAATTCATGTATCGGCTCACCGTCAAAGATCACACGACCACCAGCTGGTCGCAATAATTGGAGAATTGCACGGCCAGTCGTCGACTTCCCACAACCACTTTCACCAACAAGTCCTAGCGTTTCTCCACGAGTCAGAGAAAAACTGACTCCGTTAACCGCTATAACATCTTTTCTCTTTCGGTATAAAACACTGCCACGACTTGGCACGCGAAACTGCACAGTTAAATCAGAGACATCTAGCAATGGGGTATCCGGCTTACCTGTCGTTTTCATTCGATTACCTCTACCTCCCAACAAGCTGCACTGTGAGTCGATGAGGCTTTCTTTTTGTCGGGATATGCCTTGCGACACTGATCTGTTGCCAACTCACACCGTGGATGAAACGGGCAGCCTGCTGGAAGATTTCCCAGATCAGGTGGTAGGCCGGGGATCGCATAAAGTGACTTTTGAGGTGGTGTATCAATACGGGGCATACTCTCCAGAAGGCCTCGTGTGTAGGGATGTAGTGGGTTGGCAAAAACCTCAGCCGTTGTGCCTTCCTCAACGATCCTTCCGGCATACATTACTGCCACGTAATCAGTTGTACCGGCAACGACACCAAGATCATGTGTCACAAGTACGACAGCAGTCCCAATAGCTGTTTGTAGATCTTTGATTAATCTTAGAATCTGCGCTTGGATTGTGACATCAAGCGCTGTTGTAGGTTCGTCCGCAAAAAGAACTTCTGGTCCACATAACAATGCCATGGCGATCATTACTCGCTGCCGCATACCGCCAGAAAATTGATGCGGATATTGATCAATTCGCTCAGCAGCATCGGGTATGCCAACCTGCTCCAGCATCTCAATCGACTTCTGACGGGCAGCAGTAGATGTTGCACCACGATGAACTTCTAAGACCTCAGTTAATTGACGGGCGATAGTGAGATATGGGTTCAGAGAAGTGAGTGGATCTTGAAAAATCATGGCCATACGCTCACCACGAAGTTTTTCAATTTCACGCTCTGAAAGACTCAGAAGGTCTGTGTCACCAAAATAAATTTTACCCGTCGGATGAACAGCTGGTGGCCTCGCTACGAGTTGCATCGCAGAAAGGCAGGTAACACTTTTTCCCGAACCACTTTCACCGACAATGCCGAGCGTCTCTCCTCGCTTCACAGAAAAGCTGACGCCATCAACAGCACGCACGATCCCATCATCCGTACGAAAATGGGTTCGTAAATCACAGACTTCAAGAATATTCTCAGACCGCGCTGTCACAGGTGTTTCCTGAATTACAAAAACCTTCTCGAACACAAAGCCTCTTTCAAATCATACTACTAAACGTCTGAAATACATTATGGTCTAATAAGGGGTATGGGACGGAGTGTACGGAAGGGTACGGGTGAGCACTCGCTCAATGGATAAGTACTCACAGAAAACACCTGACAGAAAACATCTGGTAACTATTTTTATTTTAGACATGCTCATAAATATTTACGGAGACAGATCAGGGTAGAACAATGATTAACTTAAAGTTTCTTTCACGTTCGTCTTGGGCAAATCGCGTCTGTGGCTGCCATATTGCTCAATCATTTCAGACNCGCCGAATACACCGGGCGGCCTTCTTTTTGATAACGAGTATGATTCTCATCGCGAGCTTGGAANCTGCAGAACATGAATGGATAACACTTTTTGACGGTAAGACTCTCAATGGTTGGGAAAAAGTTGGGAGTGAAGAAAGCAACTGGGAAGTGATCGATGGTGCTTTAACCGGTACTGGAACACCTTCAATGCTTGTCTGTACCAAAGGGCCGTTTAAAAATTTTCGCTATCGAGCAGAAGTCCGTATTAATGATGGTGGCAACTCAGGACTGTACTTTCGAACGTCACGAAATCCAACATTCAAAGATGGCTATGAAGCCCAAATTGACAGCACGCACAAGGATCCAATCCGTACCGGATCTCTCTATGGATTCTTAAACATCTATAGAGACCTCGTTCGACCAAACGAGTGGTTTACATATGAGTTAGAAGTTCGTGATGATCAGTGGCGTCGTCGTGACCTCACGCGCATAAAGGTTATGGTGAANGGGGATGAGTTGTACGAATACCTTGACTTTTCAAAAGCCTTCACTGAGGGCTATTTTGCTTTCCAGCAACATGATCCTGGCAGCGTTGTTAACATTCGCAAAGTTGAAGTCATGCCACTTGAAAATTGAGAGAACATTTCATGAAGTCGTACCTCTTGTTCCTATGTGCGATTGTCTACACACTATTTTTTGGTGATCTACTTCCTCAGGTTGATGCTGCAGCCCCGCCGAACATCTTGATTCTGCTCGGTGACGACATTGACAAGACTTCGCTTGGGCCTTGGGGCGGTCAGGCCCACACACCTCATCTTGATCAACTTGCACGTGATGGAGTGCGGCTCGATTGTGTCTATGCCAATGTTGCGATGTGTGCGCCGTTTCGACAGGAATTTTTTAGTGGTCAATGTGCNTGGCGTACTGGAGCTATGCCAAATCATTCAAAATCTGTTGCTGGTACAAAAAGTTTGCCCCATTATTTACAGCCACTTGGTTACCGCGTTGGCTTGCTGGGNAAGAAACACATCGGACCACGGGATGCATACCCTTTTGACGACCTTGGTGATCTTGCAAAAGATCGTGACGCTAATGCCGAAGCCGTTACGCGGGCAGAGACGTACATTCAAAAAGCTGTGCATGAAAAAACTCCGTTCTGTCTTGTTGTTGCTTCAAACGATGGCCATGGGCCATACACACATGGTGATCGTAGTCGATATACCTCCGACATCGTACAACCACCTCATGATGCAATTGGCACTTCTCAATACAAAGAACAGCTTGGGGCTCATCTTGCTGAAGTCACCAACCTTGACGCTCTCTTAGGTCAGCTTCGGGAAATTCTTGACAATGAAGATATTGCTCAAAACACATTAATCGTTTTCTGCTCCGAGCAGGGCAATGCTTTTCCATTTTCAAAATGGACATGTTTTGACAGTGGCTTAGCAGTTGGCATGATTGCCGCTCTACCAAAAGTTATACCTGCAGGAACACGAAACAATACTATGACGTGGATTGCAGATATTGCACCAACGCTTCTTGAAGCAGCAGGTGGTAAAACAAGTGAATGGACTTTTGATGGCATAAGCCAGTGGGACAACTGGACAGGTAGCAACATTGATGTCCATCAATATGCTTTTGGGGCATTTACCAANTGCAACATTCTTGATAACAAAACGCGGAATTATCCGATTCGTTCGATTCGTGATGACAGATATACCCTCATCTGGTCACCGAAGTATCAGGATGTTACATCGAACGTAACACTTACCCAGGCACTTGATTGGATTACAAATGGTGGGAGNGATAAACACCCTGATGTTGCGGCCTCGTGGGTACAATGGTCTCACAAACAACCGAATGCTCGTAATACTGCGCTGGTGCAACGTCTCCATCATCGACCCGAATGGGCTCTTTACGATCGAAAAGTTGATCCGGACGAACTTGAGAATCTTACAGAGTCTCCAGGCCATAAACAGACCTTCCAAAGGCTTCAAAAAGCGCTCCAAGAATGGCTAGAACGTTGGGACGATAGTGATCCAGTCGCCACCGAAAATGCTTTTATCCAAAAACACTAAGTACTCTTACATTGTCATGGGAGGTTTGAAATGATGACTANGTCTGGCAGAGCAGATTTCATAATGTGTCAGAGCAGACTNNCAAACGACGGCAGAGGCACTTTTCTGCGAGTCAGTACATGCCTGATAATGGGTCTCGTGGTGGGCTGCCTTGCTCGGTCTATACATGCCGAGATTCAGCCNAATATTATTGTAATTCTTTCCGACGATATGGGTTATTCTGATGTCGGATGTTACGGNGGTGAGATTGAGACACCCACCTTAGATCGACTTGCACACAACGGTATTCGATTTACACAGTTTTATAATACAGGTCGTTGCTGCCCAACTCGAGCAAGCTTGCTATCAGGTCTGTATCCTCATCAGGCCGGCATCGGTCATATGATGAATGACAGGGGATTTCCTGGCTATCGTGGAGAATTTGGGGATAACTGCTGCACGATTGCGGAGGCCCTGAAGCCTGCCGGCTATAAAAATTACATGGCTGGCAAATGGCATATCACTCACCGACTCTCCCCAGAAAAAGCTGAAGACAAAAAAAACTGGCCAATCCAGCGCGGGTTTGATCGGTTCTACGGAACGATTCATGGTGCCGGAAGTTTCTTTGATCCAAACACTTTGGTCAGAGATAATACCTTGATTTCCCCCTACGCCGACCCCACCTACAAACCAGACTCATATTATTACACTGATGCAATCGCTGATCATGCTGTCCGTTTTATTCATGAGCACGATACGACANAACCTTTTTTCATGTATGTCGCTTTTACCGCAGCCCACTGGCCAATGCATGCAAAAGANAAGGATCTTTTGAAATATAAAGGCCGCTACAAAGATGGTTACTCATCGGTTCGGGAGAATCGTTATCAGAGGATGCTCCAACATGGCCTTGTGACAAAGAGTTCGACAACGCTCTGGCCCCTCGAAAAGCGATGGGGTGAACAGGGTGAATATTGGCCATGGGATGAACGCAATATGGAAGTCTATGCCGCCATGGTTGACTCGATGGATCAAGGTATCGGAAAAATCGTNGATGCTCTTGAAANCACAAACCAATTCNACAACACACTCGTNTGCTACATGCAAGACAACGGTGGCTGCGCGGAAGGGATGGGCCGACGGACTATCGGAAAACCAAGAGCGTCAACTCCTCCGCTCCCTCCTATGAAAGCTGANGCACTCCAAATAGACATGATTCCAAAACAGACCCGTGATGGGTATCCNNTTCGNCAGGGNAAAGGTGTCTTGGCAGGTCCTGCTGATACCTACATTGGGTATGGTCAGGCTTGGGCAACTGTATCGAATACACCTTTTCGAAAGTACAAACACTGGGTGCATGAAGGTGGTATTGCGACACCACTCATTGTGCACTGGCCCAACGGTATTGTTGACCCTGGTCGTATGGAAGAAACACCCGGTCATCTTATCGACATAATGGCAACTGCNGTCGATGTTGCTGATGCAAATTATCCNAAGAATAAGACTCCNCTTGAAGGATTGAGTCTGCAGCCACTGTTTCAGAAAAAGACATTGCCAAACCGAAAACTTTACTGGGAACATGAAGGTAACCGAGCAATTCGTGACGGCAAATGGAAACTGGTTGCGGAATTTAATAAGCCTTGGGAACTCTACGATATCTCCAGTGATCGATCTGAACAGCATGATCTTTCAANTGANCAGGTAAGCCGNGCGNAGAACATGGCTCATGCATGGGATGACTACGCTGCTCGGGCACAGGTCATTCCTTGGGAAAACATTCGTCCCATGAAAAAATCCAAGACTAAGAACTAGTNTNGTACGCTCGGCTCGTTTAGCTGCGTACATGCTCCTNACGTCACATCTTCATGCGTGGGTCTAACGCATCACGTATTCCATCACCAAGGAAATTGAGCGCAAAGAGCATGATGGCCATGATTCCGCCGGGAAAAACCAGTGTCCACCAAAATACCAACATNTGATTTGCTCCGTCATTAATGAGGCTTCCGAGGCTTGGCTNGGGTGGTTGTACGCCCAAACCAAGAAAAGAGAGGAATGCTTCCTGCAAGATCATCGAAGGCACTGTGAGCGTAAATGTCACAATGACTGGGCCCAGTGTATTTGGAATNAGGTGTCGAAAAATAATACCTCGACTTGTTGTGCCAAGACTACGAGCCGCCAGAACAAAATCCTGTTCCTTGAGACTCATCACTTGCCCACGGACAACACGCGCTGTCAGTAACCAACCAACAGCCCCAAGAGCAAGAAAAAGAAGTAACAGACTTTTTCCAAGAATTGTGACAAGAATAATCACAAGAAACATATACGGTAATGCATAGAGAATATCGACGATACGCATCATGAAACTATCTACAAAGCCACCGTTGTAACTTGATACNGCTCCATAGATTGTGCCAATTGATGCCGCAACCAGTGCCGCAAGCACCCCAACTGAAAGGCTCACTCGGGCGCCAGTAAGCACGCGAACCAAGAGGTCCCGNCCATAGAAATCNGTACCGAACGGATGCTGTAGTGATGGAGGTTGTGGCCCATATGCNAGATTCTGAGTGTGTGCATCATAGCCCCACATAATCTCTAAAATTGCCGGACCACAAAGACAGGCCACGCTGAGGCACACCATAATGATGCCGCTGGACAATGCCATATTGTTTTTCCGGAGCCGCTTCCAGGCATCTTGCCATAGTGATGTACCCGCGATGAGATCGTTCTCATGCGCGTTGGTTTCAGCCACAGTTTCTTGTTGAATCCTCTTCATGAAACATCAATCCGTGGATCGAGCAACCCGTATACAATATCTACCACAAGGTTCATAAAAAGAAGGAAAAATGCGTACAGTAAGACAATGCCCATAACAAGAAAGTAATCCCGATTAAAAGCCGCATCGACGAAGTATGGTCCGATTCCGGGAACATTGAATATCTTTTCAACTACCACACTTCCTGTGAGCATGCTGGCAACAGCAGGCCCGAGATAACTTACAACTGGCAACAGTGCACCGCGAAGCATATGCCGCCAGACAATCAGTTTTTCGGAAAGTCCTTTGGCTCGTGCGGTACGAATAAAGTCACTACGAATTACCTCAAGCATTCCACCGCGAGTGAGCCGTGCTATCGAAGATGCGTAAATCGTNCCAAGTGTAAGACCTGGTAATACCACATGCTGCCAATCGCCCCAACCAGCCGGNGGCAGCATATGCCACCGAAGGGATACCACTAATACAAGCAAGGGTCCAAGGACAAAGCTTGGCACACTAATGCCAATCAGCGCTGCGGTCATTGCAGCATGATCCCAGANTGTATTCTGGCGAACGGCTCCGATGATTCCAGCCGTCATGCCCACAAGTAAGGACCAGAGAAGAGCGACTGCTGCTAACGTAAGGGTAACAGGAAAACCATTTGCAATAATCTCATTCACTGTGCGCTGTGGATACTTTGTTGAAAGTCCCAGATCTCCCTTCAAAAGATTGCCGAGGTATCGAACAAACTGTTCCGGAAGTGGCTTATCAAAGCCATACTTTGCTTCAAGTTTCTGACGAATCTCAGCNGGGATTTCCTTCTCACTCGAAAAAGGTGAACCGGGTGCTAATCGCACAAGTGCAAATGATGCCAAGACGATAACCAACGCCGTTGGGATGAGTTCCAACAAGCGTCGAACGAGAAGACGAATCATTCATGCACCTGTATGTCTTTCCATGAATCACTGACAGAATCACTTACTTCCTGATTCGGCACTTCCTGATTNGGNTTAAACGNTTCATCAATCCACATNTATTTCCATGGATGTCGATCCTGGTGATTTCCCCAGATGCCTCGAACATAAGGCTTAATCAGNTGNGTTCGNGTGTACACGTAAAGAGGAATTAGTGGTTGTTCCTCAAGAGCAAGCGCCTCTGCTTTTCTTAATATTTTGAGTCGCTCTTCTGGATTATTTTGTTGATTGGCTTGTTCTAATAACTTGTCGTATGTCTTACTGGACCAATTTGAGTGGTTGTTCCCACAGTCACTCGTGAGAAGTTCCAAGAACGTATAGGGGTCTGCATAGTCACCAATCCAACCCATNCGACTAATTTGGAAATTCATTTGCTCGGCATTTGCCAGAAAAACTTTCCATTCCTGATTCTCCAAGTCCACAGGAATCCCAAGTTCCTGCTGCCACATCGCCTGAATTGCTTCAGCAACTTGTTTATGTCCTTCGGACGTATTGAACGACANCGTGATTGCCGGCACGTCCTGACCTGTTGGATAACCTGCCTCCGCAAGCAATCGCCTGGCTTCCACTGGATCATAAACCGGCAGATGAAGTCCTTCGTATCCAGCAAGGCCATCAGGTACAAGATCGGATGAGCCTATCTGTCCCCCACGTGTCACATGCTTAACCAGTGAGTCCCTATCAATCGCAAGAGACAATGCTCGCCGAATGCGTGGATCATCCAGCGGNGGTTTCGTTGTATTGATCCAATAAAAGTACACACCCAAATAGGGATGACTATGAAAATCCTTGTATCTCTCTAGATGGTCTATGAATTCAGCAGGAAGTGACGTACTTCCTCCTGGCCAATCAAATTCACCAGCGACATACATATTCATTGCCGTCGTTGAACTTTCGACCATCGCGACACGTACACGATCAAGCTTGACAGAAGAAGCATCCCAATAATGTGGGTTCCTTTCAAACGTCATGTGCTGACGAAACTGCCAGTCTGTCATCCGAAATGCTCCATTGCAGACAACATGCTCCGGTCGCGTCCATAGATCTGCATCAATACCTCGTTGCTGGAGGTCTTGAAGAAGNTGCTGTGGGATAGGCATAAAGGAGTAAAAACTCAGGAAGTTGAGAAAGTATGGTAGTGGATCGACCAACTCAATTTCCAAAGTGTGTGAATCTAATGCTCGGACACCAAGAGTACTGACGTCCGCTTCACCCCGACTGATTGATAAACCTTCCTGAAAAATAAAACCATTGCTGGCATACTTACTNCCTGTTTGTGGATCAACAAGACGGCGAAGCGCAAACACAAAGTCATTTGCTGTAAGTGGGTGACCGTCTGACCAGAATGATGGGCGAAGATAAAACCTGTACACGCGTCCGTCTTCTGATATATCCCAATGCGTTGCAATGGCTGGAAGTGGCTTCAGAGTAGATGGATGAGCCTGGACAAGTCCCTCAAACGTATTCCAGATAATCTCACCACCTGTACTATCTGAACATCGGCCAGGATCGAGCCACTCTGGTTCACTTGAATTATTTATCCAAAGCTCTCGTGGGCCATGCCGCGGCTCAACCGTTCCGAAGTAAAGCGATGACTGTTCTTGGCAGCCAACTGTCACAGTGATGGTGAGCATCGAAACAAAAACAACACAGGTCAGGATGGTTGTTTTACAGGTGATTGAGTGAAACCGTTGCAAAAACGTATCGGATTTCAATCCACCACCTGCTCGTACGATGAGTTCTTCATCAGAATTCATTCAAAACGGTATCCTTTTGACTGTCATTCAATTCTGGCAACAAGCGTCTTAGAGTTTCTTCTCGTTTGGGTTTTTCCCCTAATGCTCAGTCTACTCATGGCGTTGAAACAATCAGGTCGTATCAGACAGCACACGAAGGATCGCTGACGCAAAGTCCGGGAGATCACTTGGCCGCCGACTGGACACAAAGTGTCGATCAACGACAACGGACGTATCTTCCCAGATAGCTCCGGCGTTAATGAGATCGTCACGGATACCTGGGCTTCCTGTCACACGCACACCACGGTAGACACCAGCAGATATTGGAATCCAGCCACCATGACAGATAGCAGCAACAAGCTTGCCATGATTGGCAAAGTCCCGCACAAGTTGGAGCACCTTTGGGTCGCGACGCAAACTGTCAGGCATCCAGCCTCCTGGAATGAGAATTCCATGGAAATCATCCGCCTCCATATCTCCAAAGGCGGCATCACTTACACAGGGATAGCCATGTTTCCCGGCATATTCATACCCCTGCTGCGGGCCGGCAAGTGTGACATGTCCGCTCGCTTCTTCAATCCGGAGTTTCGGATACCAAAGTTCCAGATCTTCATAAGCCTCACCAACGAGGCACAGGACGCGAGTTTTTGCTAGCGGGTGTTTTTTATTCATTGATGACCTGCCTCACTTGCTTGAGTATGGAAAATTTGCATTTTTTCCAAAGATCGGACCGCTTTTTTGCATTATCACCGATTCGTTTTCAATGCGTTGGTAAAAAGATGTCGGGGAAACACCGCTGCTGAAACTTCTTGGGAAGGAAGTCGGCCGTAGTTTTGATGAAAAGGCAGCTGAACCCCTCGCAGGAGCTATTTTTTAGCTGGAACAAAAGCCTGTCCACAAACGTCTCGGAAAGTTCGAAAACTCATCAAATAGGGTATTCGTAGGGGTTCAATTTTTTCTGCTTGACGTGGGCTGTCAGACCGCTACATTCACCCCCCTGCCATATCAAGTGGTCCAAGTAGTAAACACCACAATATCTTGCGATAGCATGCAGACGGAACTGCCTTTTATCTTTGTAACGTTTTTAGGGAATTTAACGGAGTGAAGGATTCACTCCAGACGCGTATGTCGGTCGATACCAGTTGTTGAGAACCTATACGCGAGTACACTTTGTTAGGTCTTTATGAGGCCATCATATTCATCAGGAGTTTTGCACATGACTCAGTTCGATTCATCCACTCAAGTCGCTTCGTCCGCCTCACATTCACAAGAAACTTCTGGAACTGGCGGCCCGCAGTCGACTTCCGAGCGAGTGGGAATCGAAATTGAATCAACATTCTGCCCGACTGAAGCTGAGAGCCCGTTTGACACAACAGAGTGGGAACTCCGAACAGCAGCCATTAAGGGAGAGAATGGTCAACTTCTCTTCGAGCAGGCTGCCTGCGAAATTCCAGCAGCCTGGAGCCAGCTGGCTACCAACGTTGTTGTCAGCAAGTATTTTTATGGTGAGATTCACACTCCAGAACGCGAACATTCAGTCAAACAACTTATCCATCGCGTCGCCCGTACTATTTCAGATTGGGGCATTGCAGATGGCTATTTTAAGACACCAGAAGATGGTGAAAACTTCTACCGCGACCTGGCATGGCTGTGTGTTCACCAGCATGGTGCATTCAACTCTCCGGTATGGTTTAACGTCGGGTTATATCACCAATATGGCGTCCAAGGGGCCAAGTGCAATTGGCGATGGGATGAGGCCAGTCGGGATGTGACGCAACCTGATAATCCCTATGAATATCCACAAGGAAGCGCCTGCTTCATTCAAAGCGTCCAAGACAACATGGAAGACATCATGGAATTGGCTCGTAGTGAGGCCATGTTGTTCAAATTTGGTTCTGGCACAGGCACCGACCTAACGACCCTTCGAAGCCAAAAAGAAAAGCTCTCGGGTGGTGGCAGTCCATCCGGCCCACTTTCGTTCATGCGGGTTTATGACCAGATTGCCGGTGTCGTCAAAAGTGGTGGGAAGACACGACGTGCTGCGAAAATGCAGTCACTGAAAGTCTTTCACCCGGACATCATGGATTTCATCGAATGTAAGTCCAGAGAAGAAAAGAAAGCACGCGTTCTGATTGAAAAAGGTGGTTACGACGCGAATTTTAATGGGGAAGCATACAGCTCTATTTTATTCCAGAATGCAAACCTCTCGGTTCGATTAACTGACGAGTTCATGGAGGCTGTAGAACGTAATGATTCGTGGACGACTCGCTGGGTAACAGACTCTTCGAAGGCCGGCCCAACGTATAAAGCTAATGAGATTATGGATCGTATGTCACAGTGTGCATGGCAATGTGGTGACCCAGGTGTGCAATACGACACAACAATTAATCGTTGGCACACGTGTCCAAACTCTGGTCGAATCAATGCAAGTAATCCTTGCTCTGAATACATGTTTCTTGACGATACTGCATGTAACTTAGCAAGTATCAATCTCATGAAATTCCGCAAGCCAGATGGTGAATTTGATGTTGAACGATTCGCTGCAGCGTGTCGAGTCTTTCTGATCGCACAAGAAATCCTTGTTGATCACGCCAGCTATCCAACGGCACGCATTGCCAAAAACAGCCATCTGTATCGTCCACTTGGCCTTGGTTATTCCAATTTGGGTAGTCTACTCATGGCCGATGGCATGGCTTATGACTCCGATGCTGGTTGTGTCCTTTGTGGTGCACTTACGGCGATCCTTCACGGTGCAGCAAACCGCACGAGTGCAGAACTTGCCGGTGCTGTCGGTCCATTTGAAGGTTTTGCTGCAAATCGCGAACCAATGCTTCGTGTCATGCAGATGCACCGTGATGCCGTTGAGGAAATTGACGAAGCCTGCCCCGCACCTTTACGAGATGCGGCGCGTCAGATTTGGGATGATGTACTAGCAGATGGTCGACAGCACGGCTATCGGAATGCTCAGGCAACGGTACTCGCTCCAACAGGTACTATTAGCTTTTTGATGGACTGTGATACGACCGGTATTGAACCTGATATTGCTCTTGTCAAATACAAGCAACTTGCTGGCGGTGGCATGCTGAAGATTGTTAATCAAACAGTACCTTTGGCATTAAGAAAACTTGGCTACGAAGAGCCAGCAATTGAGAAGATTCTTGCCTACATCGACAAAAATGACACCATCGAAGATTGTCCTGAGATCCAAGATGAGCATCTCACAGTTTTTGACTGTGCTTTTAAGCCTCGTCTTGGGAAACGGTCAATTAACTGGGAAGCACACATCAAGATGATGGCGGCAGCTCAACCATTTCTTTCCGGTGCTATTTCAAAAACAGTAAATATGCCTCGTGAAACAACTCCTGAGGATATTGCTGGTGCTTATGTGGAAGGCTGGCGACTTGGACTGAAAGCAATCGCAATATATCGTGATGGATCAAAAGAAAGTCAGCCACTTTCTACGAGTACTGAAAGTGATAAAAATGCAGAAAAGGTTGTTGCTGCACCACGACGAGAACGTCTTCCTGATACGCGAAGAAGTGTGACCCACAAATTTAATGTTGGTGGGCATGAAGGCTACATAACAGTCGGTCTCTACGATGACGGTCGCCCTGGTGAACTATTCATCACAATGGCAAAAGAAGGTAGCACTATTGGTGGATTAATGGACTCGTTCGGAACAGCTGTATCCATGAGCCTCCAGTACGGTGTTCCTCTTGAAGTCTATACCAAGAAATTTTCACACACCCGGTTTGAACCATGGGGCTATACCAAAAACCCTGATATTCCTGTCGCGAAGAGTTTGGTGGACTATATTTTCCGCTGGATGGGAACAGAATTCTTGCCTGGGTATCGTGAAGCAAATCGACCAGCCGGCAGTAGCAGTGGTGGGGAGGCCACTGCAGGAGAAGATGGAGAGAGTGAGTCCAAGCCCGCCGCCACGAAGGCGAGCGGGCACGCAAACGGGCAGGAAGCCACCAATGGAAAACACAATGCAAGTGGCCAAATCTCCACAAGTAGAGGCCGGCATCCAAGTGGGCGAAATGGGAAAGCCAACGTCACCGCTCGGGCAGCGACACTCTCAGCTCCAAAGAGAAAAGGGACCGATGGAACTACGGCTGCTCTTCTTGAACGTGCTGGGCTGAAAATGGCAGAAAACCCTGAGGCCAGTGCTGACGACAGACAGAGTCAGTTCGCCAAATTTCAGATTGATGCCCCTGCCTGTGATAACTGCGGATCAATTACTGTCCGAAATGGAAATTGCTATCTCTGCCACAACTGTGGCAACAGCATGGGATGCAGCTAAATAAATAGAGGGTTACAAGGGACAATTGCAGAAGACCTTTTCTTCCGCAATTGCCTTTGTATTGTGCCCAAGCACGTCAAGATGTTTTGAACATTGCTTAGGATAAAAGATACGACGACGTAGCAAATCATCCGTAGTATTTTGTTCAAATGGCTACCCGTTTTTAAACCATGGGCCTGATCACCTGACCTCGTCACCTGAATTGATCAAATGAACTAATCACCAGACTTGGTCACGTCTCATCGAGAATATCGACTGTCTTAAATTCTTTCCCCTCGAGCATTTCGAGAGATGCCCCACCACCAGTTGAAACATGGCTTACCTTTTCCGCATAACCAAGCTGTTCAACTGCTGCTGCTGAATCACCTCCACCAATAATCGTGATTGCACCGCTGGCTGTTGCACTGGCAACGGCGTCGGCAACTGCTTTTGTACCAGCATCAAAAGGTGGCATTTCGAATACCCCCATCGGTCCGTTCCAGACAACTGTGCCAGCGCCGCGGATTATTTCAGCATACTTATTGGCTGTATCGGGGCCGATATCGAGACCCTCAAAGCCATCTGGTATTTCACCGGCCTTGACTACCTTCTTATTCGCATCTGATGAAAAATCATCTGCACATTGGGTATCCACCGGGAGAATGAGTTTCTCTCCACCATCTTGGATAAGTTGCTTTGCCAATTCGAGTTTATCTGACTCCACAAGAGAATCACCCGTCTTCCCACCTTGAGCGAGAGAAAACGTATACGCCATCGCGCCCCCGATTAATACGTAGTCACAAATCGTTAAAAGATTCGTGATAACAGCAATTTTATCACTTACCTTTTTACCACCTAGAATAGCTACAAACGGTCGCTTTGGTTGACCCACCGCATCGGAAAGATATCGGATTTCTTTCTCGACAAGAAAGCCGACAACCACTGGCTTACCTGATTCTTTCATAGCCTTTGGAACGGCGTACATGCTCGCTTCAGTACGATGACAGGTTCCAAAAGCATCGTTCACATATGCATCTGCCAGGTTCGCAATACCGGCAACATAATTCGCATCATCTCCCTTTTTTTCACTAGGATTGAAACGGACGTTCTCCAAAACCAGTACATCACCAACCGACAAAGCAGCTACCTTTTCGGCCGAGTCCTTCCCTCCGGTATCAGCGGCAAGTGCTACTGGTTTTCCCAGTAATTCGCCTAGACGTTTTGCGACTGGGGCAAGTGAAAGCTTAGGGTTTGCCTCACCCTTTGGTCGACCAAGGTGGCTCATGAGCACCGCCCTTCCACCGCGATCAACAATGGATCGTATCGTTGGGATAGCCATACGAATTCGACGGTCATCAGTGATCGTACCGTTACTGTCTTGTGGGACATTAAAATCAACTCGGACAAGAACGGTTTTGCCAGTGGGATTAAGGTCAGCGACTGACTGCTTTGCCATCGGGTGCAGCTCCTCATAGAGATAGGGTGGTCTGTAAATAACCTCTGTATTTCACATGAGGAACGTTACCTTCGCAAG
>NZNR01000074.1 GCA_002694955.1 Planctomycetaceae bacterium | reverse complement strand
TGAGTCTGATGAGGAGCAATAACTTTTCTAACTCTCTGTTTAAAAAAGCGTTTCACTCCCGTGCATGAAGCACCAGTCTAAGCAGTCCAAAAAATGCAACCGTATCAATAAAAAAATATACGCGTCGTATCACTCAAATGTAAAACTGGCTGAGGAGTAAAGATCGTAACGCCAGCTAGTGACCGAACCTCTGCAGATGCTTTGCAAAGATACGACCATTCCTTCCAAGAATTCCAACGAGATGTTCCTTGGCACACCTTTTTATTACTTGAAGATAATGGCCAACATTCAAGAACACGGCGCCACAAGCTATCAAGACAAGAACGCCGTATATGTATAGCGTCGAGCCCATACCAAGACCCTGGCTGCTCAATAATTGAGAGCTGATATTTTTTGGCCAGACGAATAATATTGTTATTCATTTGGCGACACTGCTCTTTTATCTCTTCCAGAGATTGCTGGCATCCGGGAANAAAAAATTTCTTTAACAATNGAAAGCGACGTGGTCCAACAGACTGAATACTCTCGATNGGAAGTTTCGTAATGACAATATTGAACTGCCTTTGATGAAGACGATGAACAACTTCTTCAATCCACAACGCTATCTGTTCCACNGAAAACCCATAGAGCAAGTCATTTCCAATATCTGTGATTACGGCCAGCCTTGGACTGTTTTCGGAAACAGCTCCATGCAGCATCTTGTCAATCGATCTCCAGAGACCACTCTCTANGATTGATGGGAGNCTCCGCTTCCATATGCAACTNTTTACACCGTANGAACGTCCATGNCCAGCAGCAACAACAAGATCAACAGCAGANGATGAGCAACAGCGAGAGGCTTGAAGAAGACGAGACATTCCTCGAGAAAGGTTACTTGCCCCTAAGGCGACAACTAATGTTCTCTCTTCACGGTGAGCGATTGATTCAGAATCTCTGTGCACTGCCAACGTTTCCTTCAACCCCGAAAACCACTTGCTGCAAGCCGTTGGTAACACCCGACACAAAGAACACCAAACAGAAACATGAGATACGTTTCTTGGTGTTGATATGCCCAAACGGCAACTATTCCGGCAATAAGAAGGCCAAAGAGACTTGCGATCTGATCCGCAGCAGAAACACCGAAGGCCTTCAAGCCTTCCAGGACAATCTGACCGCCATCGAGTGGAAGAACAGGTAATAAATTGAGAAACGCCCATGCAAAATTGACGAACAACAAGTGATAGACCATGAGCCNACCAAGCATGGAAGGAATTGGATCACCCGTCATTGAAAATTTTTCCAACCAAGTTCCAACAACTGGTAGTGAACTCATAAAACCAGGGACTGGCACCTGAAAACCAAGCGTCACGACTGTCGCTGTAACAGCAATTCCAAGGCACAATTGAGCACATGGGCCAGCCGCTGAAACGACCAAGCGGCGCGAGGGAGTCCTCAGGGCCGGAGCAGGCATTCCGATTGGTACCGCCAAGCCCCCGAAGTGATATAAGACTATTCGTGATGATTGGCCACATGCGGCAAATGCCAGAGCATGCCCAAGCTCATGGATAAGAATGGAGCAGAAAACAACAAGGACCCACACTAACAAATAGACTAGAAGTGTTCGTGTATCGTCACCGGCAAGTGACTGAGCGAGACCCCATCCAAACAACCCCGCTGCTGGCCAAAACCAACCCGTCACCCGAANAGGGATTTGACCAATATGAAAGTGAAAGTCAGCGGGCGTCGGCTGTGGCTCAGCGAGTAACATTTTTATTATGCCGCCTGTTCAGCATGCTGGAAAGACATACTTTTGTCATGATTCACGAATGACAAACCGTCTTTACCAATATTGAGTATCACTTCTGCTGCTNGAGACGCGGAACCTGGCTGAGCCACCTTATGTGCAAGCTTGTCCAGTGCAGTCACTGTCCCTTCGTATAACTCTGAGTCTCTGAGCCACTCTACAACGTGGCCAGCAAGAGCTGACGATGGATCAGCCACTGTCAGATATTCTGGATACAGCATTTTAGGGTCCGGAGTTGGTGGGTGCCGAGGTGGCCAGAACACTGGTCTGATCGGTCCTATTGGATCCGGCATGGCCAAAAGATTTACAAGAGTGAAAGATCGGCAATGCCTCATCCAACTCTGAACGACATACGCCAGACCTGAAAGTGAAAAAACCATGACTGATGGCACCCGAGCCGCCAGTAGTTCCAGTGATACTGAACCACTCACACAGACAGCAACATTCGCTTGGGGAATCAGTTCACTTGTTTTACCAGCCTCGACAACGAGTTGCTCTGGATAACTGCCGACCGGAGAGCCTTTAATAAAATCGTTTATATACTTTGCATGACGCTGATGGAGTGCGGTAACAATAAAATTCACATGAGGAATTTTTTGTTCTACTTTCTTTGCAGTAAGAAGAAGACTTTTTAGATTTGCTTCAATTTCCTGCCCACGTGAACCTGGTAACAAGAGCACTAAAGACTTTTCATCTGTGGGTTTAAATTTTTTTTCGGGGCAATGGCGGGAATCAAAGAACGGATGCCCCACATACGTGCTTGATATTCCCTGCGATACAAACCATTCATGTTCAAAAGGCAGAGCGGACAAAACATGATCGATCAGCCGACGCATCTTATGAATTCGCCAGCTCGCCCACGCCCAGATTTGGGGCGGACAATAAAAAACAACAGGAATACCGTGTCGCTTTGCTCGCCAGGCTAACCACCAGTGAAAACCAGGAAAGTCGACAAGTACACAAATGTCCGGGCGCTCGTCGAGAAAACTTCTTTCTGCCTTTCTCGCCAACTCAACAAAACAATGGATCTTGGCTATCACTCGAAAAAACCACATCACCGCTAACCGAGTCATATCATCAATAAGGTAGCAACCCGCATCCTCCATCTTCGGCCCACCTAGCCCAACACAAACGGCTTCGGGGCATTGATTCTTTATCGACCTGCAGAGGAGGGCCGCATGATGATCACCTGATGGTTCACCGGCAGAAAGAAAGACTCGCATGGAATTGTTAGAGGTTGTCCTTTGAAAGTGGTGTCAAGATTATTCCAACTAGCGCAATCTCGTTATAGATCAATTTTTATTCCTCATGTTTCCTGCGTATTAACCTGACTATTCCGTGGTTCTGGAAGGCCAAATGCAACCAAAGTCCCAAAGGCTATGATGCCAGCACCAACAAGAAAAAACGGAACACCACCCAACACGTCAATTCCCCATCCCACGGCAGGAGATAAAACAAAAGGTAGTGCCATTGACCCTCCGACAAGGCTCACATAATGCGGCTGAAGCCCCGTTGTCGGCGCAAGCTCAAGTGCATAATTACTGATGATCCGCAACATGATTGGATTGAAACCAAGTGGCAGATAGGCCAACCAGAACCACTGGATTGCAGTTGACGGGGAAACCATAGTTAAGACGGCTACAAAAAGTGGCGTTGCAGTACAACATCCAAGCAGCCCAATAACAACTAAACGGTTCCCCCGGCTATCTGCCAGAGGACCGACAACGAGGCTTGCAAGACCAGTGGCTATGTTCTGAACAACAATCCATGTCAGCAGGGACCGCGTTGTATCCCCGAACTGTTCACGTGCAAATGATTGATAATGTGGAAAAAGAATCAAGACCGCAGAAAAACATGCCGCCACTACCGCGAGCCGAGAAAGGGACCTGTCACGAGAAAGCAACTGCAAAAATGAACCTGAACTAACCGTTTTGGACACATTATGAGATTCTACAGGAAAAGAATTTTTCGGTTCTTTAAAAAAGAATGGGATAACAGCAGCAGCAGCAAAGAACAGACTTGTCGCTGCGAAAATATTTATGAACCCGTTGGGCTCTTGTAGCCATGGCCCCAATGCAACGAACGCGGCAATGATCGCAATGACACTGCCGCTCGTCACACTTAAGACCAGGACGCGTCCTCGACGTCCTGCAGATATCAAACGGCCTTGCAATGTTGCAACCAGCAATTGATTACACCCATTGATTGTCGAAAAAAGGCCATACGTGCCCAGGAATATCATTGCAAGAATGAACGGTTGATCGTTCAGGAGATACGACCATGCCACCGACAGGACAGCAAAACAAAGGGACAGACCTAGTGTCGTTGCAACCAAAAGCCAACGAATAGATTTCGTGCGCGAAATAATTGGGGCCACTACCAACGGAAAGAGACTTGTTCCAACACGATTGAGAACAGGAAGAAAACCACGAAGCAATCCAGAGGCAACACACGCATCGAGAACCGCTGGCATGATCACAGTCTCTGTTTTGAAGATCCACCCGATACGAGCGACTACTTGATATGCCACCAAGCAGGCAATATTCCGGGGCTCGCAGGCAGCGACTTCAGTGTGACATGAGGCCTTTTTGTCATTATTTTCAAGTATTTGTTTGGATGAGATCATCTTATTTTCAAAAGAAAACAACGGCACGAAAAGTGGGTACACTAGAGAACTGTAGAATGCATACTCCAAGCATTGTAGCGCGAACAACAGGGACTATGTTTTTGATTCATGATAGATAAAACCCCATATATTCTTCGCTTCCTGAAACAGGTTTTCTTTCTGCGAGAATCAAGGTTATTGCCTTACACCCTCCTCATCTTTTTGTTTTCTTGTTCCACCAGCTTGGTTCAAGCTGAACACTTTGTCTGGTTTGGGTCATATACCGGGAAGCCTCCTCGAGGACAGGGCATCTACGTCTCTCGTTATGACGAAGATACAGGTAAAATGAGTAAGCCAGAATTAGCATGTGAGGTGAAGAACCCGTCTTTCCTTGCAATTCACCCAACACTTCCTGTGGTTTATGCAGTTTCTGAAATTGCTGATTTGAATGGCCAGCCAACCGGTGGCATCACGAGTTTTACGATTGACATGGAAAGCGGTCACCTGTCCCGGCAAAGCGTGCAACCATCAAACGGAAAAGGTCCGTGTCATCTTTCACTCGACGCGCAAGGCAAGGTGCTTCTCGCCGCCAACTACGGAAGTGGGAGTACTATTTGCTTGGGAATTGATGATGACGGAAGGCTTCTGCCCCTCATCACAGCGAAAGAAGATAGACCTGGTGGTTTTATTCAGCACACCGGGAATGGCCCGAATAAAACACGACAAGAAACGCCACACGGCCACTCTATTAACGCGACACCGAACAGCAAGTTTGCAATTAGTTGTGACCTAGGAGCTGACAAGGTTTTTGTTCATAAACTCGATGTTTCCAATGCCTCACTGACACCCCATACATCGACCTCGACACAACCGGGTGGTGGACCAAGACACTTTGCACTACATCCTAGATTACCATTTGGCTATGCCAATAATGAACTTGACATGACAGTAACTGCTTTCCACTTTAATCCTGAGAAGGGAACGCTTAAGAAGATTCATTCAGTGAGCACCATTCCTGATTCTGTGAGTGATCGAAGTAGGTTTTCAACCGCAGAGATTGCTATCCATCCGTCTGGAAAGTTTCTTTATGTATCAAACCGTGGACACGATTCAATTTCTCTTTTTAGAATCGATGAAAAAAGCGGGAAGCTCACACTCAAACGTGTCGAGCCAACTCATTGCCAGACACCCCGTCATTTCGCAATAGCTCCGAGTGGTGAGCGGCTTTACGCGGCCGGGCAGGCATCTGGAACCGTTACGGCCTTCACTATTGACCCTATAACGGGCAAACTATCTTTCACTAATAACTCCATAAAAGTCCCAAAACCCGTTTGTATTATTTTTTCTCGCCCACTTGCATCTGGACCGGAAAAACCATGACCGTTTGTTTACTCAAATCAAAAATTCATCGCGCTGCTGTCACGGGTGCGTCAGTTGATTACGAAGGAAGCCTCACCATTGCTCGGGACTTGGCAGAGCGTGTTGGAATCAGAGCCTACGAAAAAATTTTAGTAGGGAATTTGGAAAATGGAGAGCGGTTTGAGACGTACTGTATCTACGGTGCTACGGGAAGTAAAGTGATTGAACTCAATGGAGCAACAGCGCACCTTGGAAAAATTGGTGATCGGCTAACCATCATGTCCTACGGGCACTACTCTCAAGTAGAGGCCGATGACGCAACACCTGCTGTGATTTTACTTGATGAAAACAATGCTATTCTTCATGAAAGTGGAACAGCGGCTTGCTGAAAATCAGACAAAAAGACAGGCTAACGAGGAGCTTCCTCACCTNTGGCTAGAAGTTCCAGATAGCTAGCGGGCTCAGGATTTTCCAGCCCTAATTCGCGAGCCAAAGACTCTACGCAATCCCGAGCCAGTGGCACCTCGCCTTCACCAGCGATGATCTCAAATTCAGCGTAACTACCTAGATTGGCAACGGTATCAATTGCTATCTCAATGTCACTACCGTGCCAATGAACACGCCCTGGAAGTCTTGTCTTTACAACTTCAAAGACTTGATAAAAACCAAGAGACTCCAGTAATTCTGTCCACGCAGCAACAGTTGTCTGGCCCGTCGGCCCTTGAGGCATCACACCAAGTTCAATTTCTTGTCTGACTTTTGCTGACGTNTCTACCCGCGGGCCTTTCCACGTCAATTGCACACTATCACCGACTTGCCGAAGACGTAAGGCTTCGTCTGTTTTGCGAAAATTGCGGACTGGATGGGAGAAATATCGATCGACCTGTTCCACACTATCTCGAAAGCAAGCAGACATTGCGTCTAGACGTTCAACCACGTGGTTAACATCGGCCAGGTGAAATTTGAGTTCTACTTCGTACACTCGTGGGACCCTTCAATTATGATATTTATTAAGTAGTCTACACATTCAGGATCAACGGATAGCCTCATGGCATTTACTCACCACCAGTTGATTGCACTGGCTCTTGCTTCCTTCACAATTATTGGTTGCAATCTTGGACAAAATCAAGAAACACGGCAACACGTTGGTAAGACAGTTCCAAAAATTTCACTCGTCTCACTTGATACCGAAGACGAAACACTCATATTGTCTGGAAAGATCACACTTCTCAATTTCTGGGGCACTTGGTGCCCTCCGTGTCGCCAAGAATTGCCTGGGCTTGCAAGGCTTGCCTCACGGCTCGCAGATGAACCTCGCTTTCAATTAATTGCCGTCTCGTGCGGCGGGGGAAGCAGTGATGACCTTGACCAGTTGCGAAATGAAACACAAACCTTTCTAGCATCCACAAGAATTGCTCTCTCCCCCTGGGCAGACCCAACTGGGAAAACCCGTCTNCGCTTTGCCCAAGCATTCGGTTTTCGCGCATATCCAACAACTTATTTGATTGGACCTGACAGAAAGATTCTTGCCATCTGGACTGGGTANTCTCCGTCTGTGGAAACACAAATTGCGCAATCTGTTGCTCACTCACTCAAGCAACGTCATGTGGCTGAATCTCTTTAGTTGTTGGAAGAAGTGAACGAATGAGGCGAGATTCCTCGCCAGGATCTGCTGCACCCGTNATAGAACTCGCAATCGCAACCCGCGTTACCCCTAGGTGAATCAGCCGATNAATGTTGTCTGANGCAATGCCACCGATTCCAAAGATTGGCAACTGTATCTCTTTGGAGACATCACGGAGAAAGGCATCTGAAGCAAAATATTCAAACTGTTTTGTATTACTTGGATAACATGGACCAACCCCAAGATAGTCAACACCTTCTCGCACTGCCTGCTTTGCTTCGTCAATAGAATGAGCGGTCCGGCCGATAATGAATTCGTGACCACAAACCTTACGGGCTAGATTGACTGGTAAGTCAGTCTCACCAAGGTGAACACCATCTGCGTTTACAGCTACTGCAACGTCTGCTCGATCATTTATGAGAACTAGGCATCTTTTTCCTGCCTTTTTTTCTGCATGTTGTCGGACTTGTTGTAACATCGTGTCTGCACGCTCGCAAAGTAATGCTGTGCTAGCTTTTTTATCTCGTAGCTGAATCATGCGAACACCAGCATCGAGGAGTTGACCTACCAGCGTCTTGAATTCCGCTTGTGTTTGATCGACATCAAGAAGCACGCATAACCTGATGTCAGCAAACATTTTCTGGCTCCTTATGATTGTCATCGCTGCCTTCTCGAGCGTATAGATTCGATAGCGTAATTGTTCAAACCCTGTGGTAGCTCTAGGCNTAACCACCCGACTGCATTCTTCTAAGCTTCTAATTGACTGGCTCGCACGGGCGGCGTTTGCAGCAAAGACATGACGTAACTCGGTTCGTGGTGGACTTTTGGAAGCCGTGCTACTAGCCCCAACATCTCGCAGGACATCACGNAGTTGAATCCGGGCCTGAAAATCTTCCTGCGCAAAAATAACTGCTAACTCATGCCGAATCGCTTTTGCCTCCTGCGAGAGAAAAGCATCATTCAAACAGAACCGAAGGATATCCTCCAATACACGAACTGCCTCGGCGCTGCGGTTCGCCGAAGCATCGAGTGTTCTCCAAATACCCACTGCTGACCCATTTTTCTCAGACTCGTTTTCTTCCATTTCTGAGTATTCTCCCTTATGACTCGCCATTGGATTGAGTCTAACTGATCCCTAGAATCTCACGTGCCNTNTGCCCTAGAANAAACATTTGAAAGGCTGGTCGTTCGTGTCGTTTCTCCGCTCACTTACTCTCATTTGGCCCGGCTTACCTTGGGCATGGCTTCGAGGCAGTTACACCGGCCTTATTTTAGCCACTGCTTTCGCAATTTGTCTGAATCTCTGCATCATCACCGCATGGATTTGGACGCGTTTTATTGATATTGAGATAACTTTTGGTATTTGGACCGCAACGGCAATTATTTGGATTGTTTCAACTGTCTCGGCAATATCCACTTTTCCACAACCGCTTAGCAACTCACAAAACGAAGTATCAAACCGGTTGTTTATCGTTGCACGAGATGCTTACCTTGCTGGAGATTGGCTCAAGGCAGAAACAAAACTTCAGACCATCCTCACTCTTTCACCAACAGATGGCGAGGCACAACTGCTCNTTGGCACACTCCTACGAAGGGTTGGCCGATTTGATGAAGCAAAAAAATCTCTNGAAAAACTTGAACGCAGTGACAGCGGACAGCTCTGGCAGCATGCAATTCACCACGAACTTTCCCTCATCAAACGAGATCTCAAAGAGAATTCTGAAGAACTGAACGTGGACGCGGGCGCAAATGTCAATTCAAGGCAGCAGCGTAGCAAGGCTGCCTGATCCTCAACCAAATAACCAGGTGACTTCCAGCAGCGATTTTTTGAAAAACCGGCAAGCCCTCGGTGGGCAACCAAAATGTTACTCATGGAGCGATTTTTAACAGTCATTCAGTCATTTCGGTCCGAAACCTCCCGAAACGTAGAGGTGTAGGAGACAGTATCGCAAGCTATCCCTACAATGGATTGAGGTTAAATTCCCCAATTAAGGTGCAAGAATTACTTCAAAAAACGTGTGCTGGCAACTTTTGCCATCAGTTGGCGTGGGTTTTGCACAAGTTAGGGACATAGTGGAAATAGGATTTTATCGCTGCCGGAATGGCAGGCATGAGAGTTATAGTTCCGACGGGTTGAGCAGTCACAAGAGGAAGTTTTATGTACGAGCGTTTTACAGATCGTGCCCGTAAGGTGATGCAACTGGCTAATCAAGAGGCCCAGCGGTTCAATCACGAATATATCGGAACCGAACACGTCCTGCTCGGTCTGATTAAAGAGGGAAGTGGCGTTGCAGCCAATGTTTTAAAAAACCTTGATGTCGACCTTCGAAAGATTCGTCTCGAAGTCGAAAAACTTGTGCAGAGTGGACCTGATATGGTCACGATGGGCAAACTGCCACAGACGCCCCGTGCCAAAAAAGTCATTGAGTATTCAATGGAGGAGGCGCGAAATCTGAACCATAACTACGTTGGAACTGAGCATATTTTGCTCGGCCTACTCCGTGAACAAGAAGGTGTCGCTGCTCAAGTACTCATGAATCTTGGGCTGAAACTTGAAGATGTTCGTGAAGAGGTTCTTAATCTTCTTGGACATGGCATGGACGAGGGAAGTGATAGATCAGGAATGAGTGGCCGCCAGATGGCTGGCGCTGGTGGTGGGAGCAGTGACGCTCCAACAAAAAGTGGTAAGAGCAAAACCCCTGCACTTGATTCGTTTGGCCGCGACCTCACTGAATTAGCAAAACAAGGAAAACTTGATCCTGTTATTGGTCGAGAACACGAAATTGAACGAGCCATTCAGATCCTCTGCCGACGAACCAAAAATAATCCTGTACTAATCGGCGAGGCTGGTGTCGGGAAAACTGCAATTG
>NZNR01000073.1 GCA_002694955.1 Planctomycetaceae bacterium | reverse complement strand
TTTTTGAGGACGTTACGAGGCTGGCGAATGGGTGATTGAGAACTCAAACATCTCAGCGCAGCTTTCTTTATGTTTCGGTAGGAGTTTCCTCATCGTTTCCTAAACTCTGATAGGAAACAAAAGAAGCTGGGGGATTTCTGATGATGCGAAAGATGGAGGCTCGCTGCGTTTTGTCTTACTCAGATTCGAAGTCTGGATTTGGTGCCATTCGCTCTGCACCAACTGTTTGACGCCACGCTGCTAGTTCACGAAGAAGTGAGTCTCGTCGTTTCACTTCAACTTCCGCAAGATCACAAGTTTCACCAAGATCTTCCGCCAGGTTATAAAGTTCAACCGTTGCGGGATCAAAAGATTCAATAAGTTTCCAGTGTCCCTTGCGAATAACACTTGAGGGATGGCTTGATGGGTGTTTGTTGTAATGCGGGAAATGCCAGAATAGGGAATCTCTTGAAAGAGTTTCTGTTTTGTGAAGAAGTGGAGTAAGGTTCTCGCCGTCCATATGCTGATGCGGATCCATCGAAAGACCAGCAGCAGCAAGGCAAGTTGGGTAGAGGTCATTGGTAATGACCGGCTCATAGATGACTCGGCCAGGTTGGGAAAGCCCAGGCCATTTTATGATGAGTGGGACACGTATGCCTCCCTCGTAATACGCACCCTTATTAGCTCGAAGAGGTGCATTACTCGTTGCCTTGTAAAAACCTCCGTTGTCGGAAGTGAAGATGACCACCGTGTCGTTCGTTTTTCCAGCAGACTCCAAGGCATCAAGAACTCGACCAACACTCTGATCGATGCTTTCGACCATTGCTGCATATACTGGTTTTCCTTGCTGCTGGTGTTGAGGTATCCGTTCATATTTTTTGGTCAGTTCTTCTGGTGCCTCAAGTGGCGTATGGACACCATAGTGTGGGAAGTAGAGAAAGAACGGCTTGTCATCTGATTTTTCAATGATGGTGATAGCTTCATCAGTCAGTCGTGAGGTCAAGTACTCACCCGGCTTCCCGTCGGGTAGAACGTTCCACGTAGCCCTCAGCGGTGTCGTGGGGATAGCCCAGTCTCCCTGATACGGGAAGAAATACTGCCCAGGTGCACCATGCGCATTACCTGCAATGTTGATATCAAACCCATGATGTTGCGGCAGGCAAAACGGTTCACTCCCAAGGTGCCATTTGCCAATGTGGATTGTCTGATAGCCGGCATCTCGTAACGTTTCAGCGAGGGTGTACTCCTCAAGTGGGAGTCCTCGAATTTTGCGTCCCTCAATCAGTTTTGAAGATGGCTTCCATCGGCCCGATGGAAGCCAGTCCGTTAGCAAGAGTCGGGCAGGGTATTTTCCGGTAAGAATTGATGCCCGCGTTGGTGAGCAGACCGCGCATGCAGCATATGCATCTGTGAAGCGGACTCCTTCAGCAGCGAGTTTGTCAACGTTTGGTGTTTGGTAATAGGTGCTACCCTGGCAACCAAGGTCCATCCATCCAAGATCATCAATAAGAAATAAGACAATGTTCTGTGGTCGACCATAGCCCTGCTGGCAGAGTGACAGTATGACTGTGAATGCAAACAAGAGTGTTGGCAATCGATGCATAAATGAACTCCTTTGTGAACAGCTAGATGACTGTTGTTGGTTTGAACGTATCCTCAGTTTGAATACCGGATGCAGATTTAATCGCTGCAAGTTCAGCCCGCAGATGTTTTTGGAAAAGGCTTATATCCGCGCTATGAATTAGCATGTTGGCGCCACGATGAAGAAAATTAATTTGCTGCTCAACATCACCCCAGAAATGAATGCCTGCACCAACACCGTGTTTCCGTGCCATTTTGAAAATAGATTCACATGCATCAAGAAAAATCGGGTGGTCGTATTGTTCTGGTATCGCAAGGCTGCAGGTAAGGTCATGAGGACCAATTAAAATCCCATCGAGATCGGGAACTTTGAGAATACTTTCAAGTGCGTCCATTGCCGGNNCGCTCTCAATGTTCACGATCAGAAGTCGATTTTCTGCTGATTGCGACACGTACTCATCAAGTGAGGGTTGAAGGGGTTTCCCAGCGAGTGTTTCCTCCAGTTTTTTCCCTTTGAGAGGTCTCTTTTTTACCGCACCCCGTANTTGTTGAACTTGCGTGGCAGACTCGATGTACGGTGCGATGACGCCGGAGGCTCCTCCATCAATCACCATGGTTGCTGTATAGGGATCTGGTGATGGAATTCGGACAAGCGTTGGCAGGCCAATGCCATTGTATGCGTGACACATCCAGCTCAATTGAGATCGATCAATCGCAATATGCTCAGTGTCGATGAATATAAAATCAAGGTCACAATCTGCCACAACTTCGGGCCACTTCGGTGAAGGCGATACGATGAGTGTCCCGAAGACAGGGATTCCTCCGCGGATTTGATTCCGGAGTTCATATGGCGTCATGGAGTTATCCTGAGTTTGCCAAAGTGAATGTGAGTTCGTGGTTTTGTTGCAGTGCCGCTATCCCAGACACAACGATAGTCACCTGGGCTAACCTCATGAAGCGTCGGGTACGAGTTCTTGATGCCAGCATGATAAAAAGTTTGTTCTTTNCCCCATGTTCCTCCGGCAGGCTTGGTTTTATATCGTAATGAGGTTCGCCCACCATTCGGGAAACCAGGGGCAGAATCTCCTTGCGCAGGACCATCGTTATAGACATAAATGTGGGAACCAATTGCCGATTTGCCAAAGTAACCCTTCGCTTTTGCGTTGTGAAGGCTTGGTTCTGATTTAGAGTCTGACCATGTATGGCCTCCATCTGTGCTTACGCTGGAATATGCTCGCGGTGGAGAGGTTGTCAGATTTGTCTGATCATAGTCGGCTGTTCTCATAACAATTTTCAGTTCGCCTTGGGTATCTCCTCTCGCAATATTTCCTTCGTGAAGAAAAACACGGGCGTTTGTAGGCTGTGGAATAAATGCTTCAAGTCTCCACTCCAGGAGGCTCGTGCTACTGAGAATAAAGTGGTCACGTGATCCACGAGGATCAGCAGCCAGGGTATTGCGATGTGCGGGAAGAAGGAAACGAGTTGAACCGTTGATTNCTGTTTGAATAGGTGCAGCGTTTAAAATAAGTGGGCCTGTGTAAAGCATGGCCATTTCCACCTGGTTCCANGAACTGCCACCGTCAGGAGTAAACGCTGCAGCGAGCGTCGACTCCTCACTATTTCGCTGCGCGATTGGGCATCGCATACAGAAGCACCAGATAATGTCCTGTCCTGGTGCTTGGTAGAGAACCGGATTGGCGTAACAAAATTGCACAGCACCCTGTCGCTTGGTGTGGTCGAAAATGACAATAGGTGATTCCCATGTGTCACCATCATCTTTGGAACGTATTGCAAAGATATCACCCATGTCTTTCTTGCCATTTCTCATCGCACCATACGCAACTATCAGATGATTTTTTTTATTACCTGAAATAATAAAAGGCTGCCAGATTCGCCAAGCTTGTGGATGTTGTTCCACGCGCCTGATTGTTCGGACGTCAGTGACATCACCNGAATATGTTGCTTCTTCACCAGCGGCACGAGCGAGCGTGTATTCAAGGCCACTGGATGCAAATAAATAAATGGAAAGAAAAAAAATAATTGATTTCATGGTGAATTAGTCTTGTAGCGTGTTTCACTTCTTCTTGCGAACTGGAACGGCATCTGTTTTTGGAAGCCATTGTGCGTGGTTATTTTTGATGTCAATAAACTCTGGTTTTGATGCAAGGTTCGTCCATTCGTTTGGGTCGTGTGAATGATCGTAAAGTTCTTCACCACCATCTGCGTAGCGAATATATCGCCACCGTCGTGATCGAACTGCGTGGTTTCCTTGTCCGTGTGTTGTAAGTGCTGGCCGTTCCCAGNGTTGCTCAGGGTTCCTAAGANGGGGTTCAATGTTCTGGCCGTCAAGTGATGAAACACGAGGAAGTGAGCACAGCGCGTTCAGTGTGGGAAAGAGATCAATCATGCCAACAGGTTGATCACAGGTTGTGTTCGTCTCAGTGATGCCTGGTGCAACAATAATAAATGGTATCCGAGTAGATCGCTCCCAAAGTGTAAATTTGTGTAGATGTCTTTTTTCACCGAAATGCCATCCATGATCTGACCATAAAACAATGANTGTGTTATCCGCATGGTGACCTTGCTNAACAGCATCGATGAGTNGACCAACCATTGCATCGGCAAATGAAATACTGGCGAGATAGGCTTGCAAGAGTTCTTTNTATTTTCCTTCTCGTAGAATGAGTTCATAGTCNTCCCGTCGTTGGGCTGCAAACTTCAGTCCAGTTGGGGGAAGATCGTTGAGGTCGTCCGNCTTNATAGGTGGTTTCTGCAGGTCTTCTTCGACATACCGTTCGAAATATTCCTTCGGTGCGTAAAACGGGAGATGCGGTCGATAAATTCCAGTGGCAAGAAAAAAGGGTTCATTGGGCGGGTTTTCAAGAAAGTTGATGGCCCATTTCACCATTTTGCCATCACCCGTTTCGAGGTCTGCTTTATCGAGTGGTCCCCAATCAAATTCACGAGGATTTTTTGGTGGTTTTTTCAAGGCCTTCACACTCGGAAGATTGTTGAGTGGAAAGCCGGGTGGGAAATGAAAATCACTTACGTCCAGTCCGCTATGCAGTTGAGTCTGATAATGACCATCAAAAGCTTGCGCAAAGTACTCATCCCAGTCNGACAATCTATTAAANCCAGGCATGTGATGATAAATCTTTCCACCGCCGGCAACATGATAGCCATTCTGTTTAAAGTGTTTTGGGATAGAAGGAATCCCTGGCATTGCTTCATGCCACNGAACACCATTGTCATAGATGCCAGTACNTCCCGGTTGTCGGCCAGTGAGTGTAGCCACACGTGATGCATTGCATACTGGTGCAGNGCAGTGAGCGTTTGTAAACAACATCCCCTTTTCTGCCAGACGGTCGATATTCGGTGTCTGGACATCTTGTCGGGTGTGTAGGCAGCCAGCCCAATCATTCATATCATCAAGCACNATCATTAAAACATTCGGTCGTGCTGCCAGTACGTGTTCAGTTAGTAAGGTCGTGGTGGTAACGTGTGCGAGAATCGTCCAAAGAATGAACTCCATGAGCTTTGTGAACGAGAGTTCTTTTTTTATCTGTANNAGACTCTTATCGANTCGAAGGNAAGAGTTTTGCCTGTTCATGTGCGTTGGAGATGTAGGTGGATAGTGGCTCAAAGGGATTCGATCTCTTCAATAGATAGCTGGCAGACCTCGATATCTTCTTTATTTACCGAGTAGATAAGCCAAAGGTCGTCTCCCATCACAACTGAATGGGGGTATGCGTAACCATGTCCCTTCGCTTTTCCTTTTTGTCTAAGACGAGGTGAAATAAAACGAATGACTGCACAGCGATCGAAATTGAGCCCGTCATCAGACAAGGAGATTGCAAGCATCGATCGCCCACCGTTTTTTGGAGACATGGGAAGAACATTATTGATGACATAGAAAATTCCGTTAGGAAGTCTTCCCGAGTTGGACCGCGCGCACGCATCTGGAAAATCTGTACGGATCGGCACGCTCCAGTGTGTTCCATTATCAGTGGAAAAGGTGACGTAATTTCGTCTACTTTTCGTTGCTTCAACATCGGCACGGGACGTTGCAATCGCACTTCCGGCATCTCGGAAAAGCCTCACCCACGTGCCATCATCAAGTTGCCAGGGTGGGCTAGGTTCTGTCATCCGGTGGTTATCATCTGAATCGGGATGGATTTTCGGNCCAAAAATCAGTTGCAGAAGATTTGCAGGCTGGCTCAAGTGAGTATCTATTTTTTCGATGAGTTTTTTTGGCCCTTTTGCAAAGGTTGGCAGGTCATGAGTACGTGTGTGGNGACCGCCGGAAACCCAGAAGATGTCACCAAGACTTCCATCAACAAAAACTTTGCGGGCGAGTAAGCCTACGCGTGTTCGTGACACTTCATTGAAACGAAAAAACTTCTCTTTCGAATCTATATCAACAATTGAAATTGCGAATAATTCATTATCAATTTCACAAAATCCTTGTGATGTTTGAAATGCACCTGGTTCGATGGTTTCGGAGGCTGGGATGTTGGGTGCCAGGGGAGGAAAGAGGGTGCGCGGTNCGGTCCATGTTCNTCCTTGATTNCTTGAAAANCANAAGACGCNATGCTGGCCAGAAGTGTTCTCATCACGGNCCTGAGTNTCCCAGCACGCGTAGAGGTTATTTTCAATTTTTGCCAGATATGGGTGATGATTAAACATGCCAGTTGCAGGNGTGGCATGCTTAAGCGTTTTCACCTTAATTTTTTTCAGGAAACGGTAGCGAAAGTCGTGCTGTTTGTTGGCTGACCATTGAAGGTGATGGGTGGCGACTGGGTCTGACAATACGTCTGTTGCCAGCGCTGGTTGAACAGTGACAACACGAGTCAGAGCGAGAAGAATTCCAATGAAACGCAGAACGGACAACATGCTCAGTGCTACTCCATGAGATATTCTGGGTAACGCCACGTGTGTTTTTTTCCATCAGATTTTTTTTTCACTAGCTGCACCTCTTGCTTTAGGCGTTCAAGTTTTTCTGGGTCAAGCAGTGGGTCATTTGTTTTCAATCGCCAGTCAGTAAGCCGCTGTTTAAGGTCCTCGAGAATATTCGAGTACTCTGGAAGATCAGCAAGATTTTTGAATTCATAGGGATCATCTTGAAGATCATACAGCTGAAATCTCGGTGGCTGTCGCATGAGAGCATATGCTTTTTGAACTTCGGGTAGCGCACTAGCTATCATCGCTGGAATGTCGAAACTGCCTGCATAATCCTGGTCGTCATAATCTTTTTGAAGTTTCGCAATAGTTTTTTCATAGTCTGGGTGGATTGTGTCCGGAAGAAGGCTCTCGATGAGTTTGTATTGCCGATTTCGGACACAGCGTTGTGGGAAAAAGTTTGGTGCTGCTGCATGGGTATGATACTCAGCAAAGAAATGCTCCCGCCAACTTACAGGTTGACCATGAAACAGGGGTCGAAGAGTTTTTCCCGGTAAGCCAGCGACCTGTTCAACACCCGTTGCATCGAGAACCGTTGGCATGATGTCTAGTGTCGAAACAAGTTTGTTACAGATATGTGGTGTTACCTGACCACACCAGCGCATGATCATTGGGATTCGCAGTCCGCCTTCATAGCATGTGCGTTTACTTCGCAGCATGTCAGCGCCATGATCACCGATATAGATTACGATTGTGTTTTCACCCTTCCCGGATTCTTCCAGGATTTGTAAGAGGTCACCAATCATCGAGTCGAGGCGACT
>NZNR01000072.1 GCA_002694955.1 Planctomycetaceae bacterium | reverse complement strand
ATTGTGGCAAGGATTGAATCTGAACTAGTCCCAAAGCTCAGAGCAGTCTATCGGCCACCTGTAAAAAGCAAGGACTGGGGCAACGAGACGGCCTCCAAAAAGTTGATGCCCACCGTACCTCGCAAAACGAACTCACAGGATATCTCAGTACTTGTTATCGGCGTATCAACAGGTGGCCCAAGCGCTCTCGCAGAGGTTCTTCCACATCTCGCTGTTGCGAATGCCCCGCCTATTGTAGTTGTGCAGCATATGCCAAAGGAATTCACCGGACTTCTTGCCGAGCGACTATCCAAAATGTGTAAGCATCGAGTGAGTGAAGCGCATCATGGACAAGCCCTGCAACAAGAACACATTTACCTGGCACCTGGGGGCTCACACCTCGAAATCCAGAAACATCGGGAAGAGGCCAAACTTGTTCTCCATGACGGGCCGCCTGAAAATTCGTGCCGACCATCAGCTGATGTACTTTTTCGTTCCGCTGCCAAAATATTTCATTCGGGCACGTTAGCTCTCATTCTTACAGGCATGGGAAATGATGGCCTTCAGGGATGCAAAATGATTGCATCAAAGGGTGGTGTCGTTATTGCCCAAGATGAACCCAGCAGTGTTGTATGGGGCATGCCTGGTCATGTTGTTCGGGCAGGTATTGCAGATACAGTGCTTTCTCTAGATCGTATTGGGCCAGATATCGCGATGCGAATTTGTCGACAACAGAAATAGTCTTTTTCAGTTTCTTCATTTCTTCCATTATGAGACGAGTTTTTCCAGATGCAGGTAAGCCCTCCGCAGTTCTCTTACCTCCGTGGTTTACTCAAGAAAAAAACTGGGGTCGTCATTGACGAGAGTAAACAATATCTCGTTGTTGCTCGTCTCTTACCGATTGTAAGACAACGCAAACTTGCGAGCCTTGATACCCTCATTGATCGCATTCGGACAGCGGCTGGAAGTCCACTTGAGAATGACGTCATGAACGCCATGATGACGCATGAGACAAGTTTTTTCAGAGACAAAACGCCTTTTGAAACCTTGAAAAGTATTATTCCTGATTTTTTGAAGAAACGAGCTGGAACGCAACAACTTACAATCTGGTCCGCTGCATGCTCAACAGGCCAGGAACCGTATAGCATTGCCATACTACTGAATGAGCATTTTCATGATCTTCTTAAATCTTGGAAGGTTCGTATTGTCGCTACTGATATCTCAAATGTTGTTTTGGATAGAGGCCGCGAAGGAGTATACAGTGAACTTGAAATTGTTCGTGGCCTCCCAACGCCACTTCTCACTAAATATTTTAATCCGTTCCAAGGCAACTGGAGTATTGCTCAGTCATGTCGGCATTTTGTAGAATTTCGTCAACTTAATCTCAATGACACATGGCCAATTATGATGTCGTATGACATTGTTTTTCTGCGCAATGTCCTTCTATATTTTGACACCAAGACCAGAGGCGAGGTACTCGAAAAAATGGCTCGTGTGATCCGCCCGGATGGCGCTCTGTTTCTTGGTGGAGCAGAAACCATGCTTGGTTTGAATACAGATTACGAACGGCTCACTGGGAATGGGTGTAGCTACTACAAGCCAAAGCGATCATGAAGATGGCCCTCGCCATTCAAAACCAAGAATTGAGACATCATCTAACGGACCGTTCGGGTCACACCAGGCTTGAATACTCTCAAGAAGTTCACCTACACCAGCATTGAGATCACGAGATCGATTCAGGCTAATTATTTCTTTTAA
Source organism: Planctomycetaceae bacterium (assembly GCA_002694955.1). The sequence goes on along the minus strand of NZNR01000072.1, from coordinate 14,095 downwards.
TGACGCGTCTCCAAACTGCTCGAGGTCTTTATCCATTGCTTCGGTAACTCCGTCAGAATAAAGATAGACCCGGTCTCCTTTTTCTAACTGGATTGTCTTTTCCTCATATTCCGCCTCTGGGAAAAAACCAACCGGTAGACTGTGGAGTGTTTCAAATGAAGTATCTCCTGCAGCTGAAATACGGAGCAATGGTGGATGCCCACTAGCTGTATATCGCATCTCTCCCGTTTTTGAATTCACAACGCAGTAGATAAAAGTGAAATACAGTTCTGAAAAATCTTGTGACTGGAACTGCTGATTGAGTTCCGTGGCCACCTGTACCGGTGAAACGACCTCCGTTGATCCATCTTCACGAAGACGAACCAAGACTGAACTGTCTGATGCTTTTGATGTCAGGAATCTCCCGACCGTCACTGCAAGCAGTGATGAAGGCACACCATGACCACTCACATCAACAACAAATAAACCGACATGGTCTTCATCAAGTTGAAAAACATTAAGAAAGTCACCTGCTAGCCCCTGACAAGGAACGTATCGCCAAGCCACATCGCCACAGTCAAACTGAAGCGTTTCTTCTGCTGGCAGAAGAGCCCGCTGCACACGTGCTGCTGCCTCCAAGTCTCTCGTCATCTGATCATTGGCACTCGCAATTTTTTGATTGAGGTTCCTGAGTTCCTGGTTATTCTGTTCAAGCTGGTCTTTTGCTGTTGCAAGATCTTGATTGGCCTGAATCAACTCTTGATTTTTGGCGACTGCATTTTCAAACGTTGATACAAGAAGATTCAGAACCTGCTGACGCCCAGCGTTGACTTTGAATGTTTGGCCAGCAATTGCAACATCTATTGTCTGGTCCGCACCTTCATCAACCGCGAGCGGTGTTTCAAGTAACGAATGAATTCGTCCAATCAGATAATCAGGTTCATAGGGCTTGGTTACATAGTTATCCGCTCCTGCATCAAGACCTTTGATAATATCGAGTGGATCAGATAGCGTTGACAGGAGAACAAAGGGGATCTTCCGTAATTCAGAATCTTGTTTCACTGCCTTGCAAAACTCATAACCTGTCATCGTTGGCATTTCGATGTCTGAGACAATAATTGCTGGAGCCCGCTCACGGACAAGGTCCAGAGCGGCCTGTCCATCTGCGCCCCACCGAACACGATGCCCGGCCTCAGTAAGTCGCCGCTCAAGAATTTTCGCTTGTATGCGGCTATCCTCGGCAATCACGATCTCAACACCTTGAGTTGATGACATAAAAAGTCTTTCTTATCACTCTCCGCCGTAATGCATGCGTGAGTGAGTGGAGTTCATAAAATTTGTTGTGGTCTGATTCGGCTCAGGTCGATCACAATACATCTAAGAACATGTGAGTGAGGATAGTGTTATTTATTGAGCCGACTGATTCCATGAGTAACATCTGGCTCGAGACGAAATAATTGATCGAGCCTTGTTATCTCAAACACCTTCTGAACAGGTGGTCGCACACCGCACAGAGCAAAACGTCCACTGCGTTCCGAAAGTTCACGATAAAGCCTCACCAGCACGCTCAGCATGCCACTCGACATCAGTTCTACTTGATGCAAATCCAGTAGAACTTTTTTGCACTTGCTATCTTGAAGGATGACTTCTAATTCGCTTGAAAGTGCTTCAATTACAAGGCCTTCAGAAATTCTTGTTTCCTGAATCTCAAGAATAAGGATGTCTCCTTCGTTCTGCACTGCAATACGTGATTCATTTGACATAAGAGACTCATTGTAAGGTGATCAACCAGTCAGATTTCAGTTCACTGCTCTACTTAGTACAAAGTACATTCGCGGTTCCAAGTCCGCCCCGCACCGTGAAAAAGCTATCAAAATTGCTACCGATTTTCATGATTTTAGCGAAAAAAATGATTTTTCTGAAGATACTGATTCATTCAGCCGATACCGACAGTATAGGGTTTTTTCTTAGGGGGAATTTGTTGTGGGTACACCGCGGCTGAAAGGGTTCTGGGCCGGCTTGTGCATAGTGGCGTTCTGTCACCTGGCATTCTGTCACCCGGTATTTTCAGCTCAAAATAATGAGAGAAACAAGCCTACTCTGGCCAAAGAGAACGCCACTGATCATTCCTTGCAGGATGAAAGTCGGGAGGCTGGTCCAACGCTGCCAAATCCAGTTAAGTCTAAGTCTTCTAAAAAAAAGACAGCATCATATGCGGAAGCACCTCGAGATGCGGCACAAGAATTCCCTTCCAATCGAACTGATTCTCAACCAACTGACAAACTCACCGCCGATAGTGAAGCACCTCAGTTTGTAGATGAGATCCCCCTTGTTACAGAAAATATTCTGCTTGCCCCTGAGCCCTATACGCCCTCATGCAGGTGCAAAAACACATGTAGACAACAATGCGGGCAATGTCGTCAATGCAATTGTTCTCATTGTGGCTGTGCACATGATTCTTATCTGCTTATAGATTTTCTTTTTTTCAAGCGGGACAACACCACAAATGGAGCAACGATCACCCAAGACACGGGTGGTACACTTCCTGCACTCACAACACGCTCCACAAATCCGGGAACGGCACCAGGCATACGTCTTTTTGGTGGCCGTCTCCGCAAGAATGGAATTGGCTGGGAGTTCGGATACACCGGTGTGTTTGGCATGTTTGGCGAACGCTCAATTCAGGCGCCACCTACACTTCAGATACCAGGTGATCTCGGTAACGGGGTCACTGGTTGGACAAATCTTGATGCCGTTCGGTCGACCTACACTTCCAGTTTAAATATGTGTGAAGTAAATCTTTTTACTTCTGAAACAACGGTAAAAGGTGGTCCACATTCACCATTTCCATGGCACCGTGTTCACGATCCATTCACCCATGAATTCCAATGGCTTGGAGGACTGCGATGGGCTGGATTTCATGACATTGCGAGCCTGCAACCGAACGGCAGCATAAGCGGACCGGGGGCTTATACAATCACAACCAGTTCACAAATGTTTGGTCCCCAATTTGGTTTCAAAACAAAACGGCGATGGCATAAGTGGGCTCTAGAAGGTTGGGCCAAGGCAACACTCGCTGGAACATTTCTTGACTCTGACAGTGCACCTATCACAACAGCAAGCGGAGGGGCTTTCCAGTATCGTCCCCAAACCAGTGCAAGAGACGTTGGCGTTGGCTTTGTTGGGGACGTCAACTACTCACTTGTCAGGCGACTCAATCACAGATGGTCATTACGTGCTGGCTACAACCTCATCTGGCTCTCAGGGGTAGCCTTAGCACCAAACCAGTTTGATTTTACATTCACAACGGCCAGTGGCTCACAACTTGTGGATGGTGGCAGTGTCTTTCTGCATGGTGCGAACCTCGGACTCGAGGCTTGCTGGTAGGTCAGAGCGGTGCAATACAAATATGCACGTTACATGTAGGCCGTCTTTCTTCGCGATATATCCGTCTAATTCGGTAGCAAAGGATCCCGGGTTATTGGCGGTCTTCACCCTAAACCGGGATTTGAGGCACTCAGCAACTGCACATCAAACACCAACGTTCCACCTGGTCGACCTCCTCCCGGATTCTCTCCATAAGCCATATCCGCTGGAATGATCAACATTCTTCGGCCGCCAACCCGCATGCCCGCTACCCCCTCATCCCAGCCTTGAATGACTGTGCCTTGGCCGAGAGTAAAGGTGAATGGGGTACCAGATGTCAGTGAACTATCAAATACATCGCCATTTGGTTGACTACCAACATAATGGACAGAAACCTCCTGCCCTGGGCCAACCGGTGTTCCTAAACCAACAACAAGATCTTCATACCGAAGGCCTGACGATGTCTTTATGATATTCGGGCTGGGAGGTGCTGATGCTTGGGTTGCCGGAGTAAGGCGACCTCGTAGTACAGATACCGTATTTGTGACGTTGCCGTCAGCATCAAGCATTTCAGCGCCACCAGCACCAAGTGCGAACAACGCATCAATATGCCCATCTCCATCATTATCAAGTGGTGCGACACGATAAAGAGTATTGGAACCGTTTCCACTTGTCAGACTTTTCTTCGTGTTTGCTAGTGATAGCCCATCCTGACGAAATGCCTGATACACATCTGTCCTGGCATTAACACCTCGTCCACTACTTATAAAAATGTCGTCGACACTATCGTCGTCGTAAAGTCCTGTTGAAAGTTGAACACCACTGGAATCCAACACAGAATCAGCAGCTAATTCTGCGACTACTGTTGGGCTGCCAGACACATCTACGATTTGAACGGGCTTGATTGCACCAGCACCAGTACCAATGACCAGTTCACTTCGGCCGTCTTTCGACTCCATCTGGTTGATGGTGCCATTTGTGATCTCACCAATATCTGCCACAGCAACATTTACTCCAGCAAGATGCGTTGATCCATATGGCATATAACTTCGAAATGGCCTGGCCTCCCAACCACCCTCTGAATCGCCTCGATAGGTGGTAACAGTACTGCCACGAGATTGTGCGGCAATCAAGTCGTTCACCCCATCTCCATCAACATCACCAAGAGCGATGTTCACGCCTCCAAGAAAAGTGGGACCGAAGGGTCTGAGTCGATATTCGGACATCTCGGTACCAGAAACATCAAAGACTCGAACCTCTGCCACCCGGCCCTCTCCTGGTGCTACGACGATGTCGTCAACTCCATCACCGTTCATATCAGCAATTGCCGTTCTCACTCCACCCGCAAACTGGGTCTCGTATACATCAAACTGATTGATCAGATCTCCTGATAAAGGATCTACCAGACTCACCGTTGGAGTGCCTTGATAGACCATGTCACTCCCAACAGCGAGGAATGGTCGTACATTGATATCAAACGCACTATTATTGTCTGGATCACTGTCTTCAACGCCGAGCGGAGTGACTGCCGTGACCTCTGTTCTCAGCTGCCCAATGGCATCATCCGCAATCTGATTTGTAACTGTAAAAATTGCTGCACCACCAGCTGGCAAACTCACAAATGTGTTCATTGCATCATCGTTGGTGCTACTGCCATTCAGTGAAACAGTTGATCCTGGAGATCCTTGCCCAGTCCACGAGGCTGACAACACGCCCTCGGGCAACGGTACAACCACCCGTGCATTCGTAGCGGCTTCAGACCCAAGATTCTGAACAATAATCGTGTCTACTTTGTCAGAACCCGGAACATACGTGTTTTGTCCACTGTGAATTGCAACTGACAAATCAACGTCGAATGCTAACCGTGGCTCAAGATTTTCAAATGATTGATGTGAAAATTGGGTGGAACGACGACGTCGCACAAACTGCTTCTGAAAAAAACGCTGGAATAGTTGCATCTGTGATTCCAAGCCAAAAAATCTGTGCACGTTCCCTGATTGGTGCAGAAAATGGTCTCTTTCTCTACGTTAAGATGTACCCCTTGGTTTGGTTCAGGTCAATTTTTTACAAAAAAAGTGGGCCGGCCGCCTAAAAAGACAACCGACCCACCTTATTTTTTAAAAACAACTAAATAGAAGTTTTACGCCACTTTAGCAGCAGCGACGACGCAGGCAGCCCTTTCGGCGGCAACCTTTGTTGCAACTGTCGTTACAGCCACTGTCACAGCTGTCGCAGCTATCACAGCTGTTGCAGCTATCGCCGCAGCAACCGTCGTTGCAGCTGTCACAAGGTACTTCAACCTGTACTGTGACACACTTTCTTACTGGCACTTCTTTAGTGACCTGAACTGGAACGCAGACCTCATATGTGCAGGTCTTTTCTTCCGGAACACAGTCATAAACAGTTACCGAGTACTTTACTTCTTTCTCCTGTGGAACCATAACCGTGTAGGAGACTTCCTTGGTCATAGTTTCAGGTACACACTTGCTAACCTGATACTCACGAGTGCGAGTCTCAGTTCGGCACTTCTGTACCTTTACAGAGCGAGTTCGCTCTTCTGGGACACACTTGGTGACACAGTAGGTACGAGTTCGCTCTTCTGGTCGGCACTTTTGTACCTGAACAGTGCGAGTTCGCTCTTCTGGGACACACTTGGTGACACAGTAGGTGCGGGTTCGCTCTTCTGTTCGGCACTTTTGTACCTGAACAGTGCGAGTTCGCTCTTCTGGAACACACTTGGTGACACAGTAGGTGCGAGTTCGCTCTTCTGGAACGTATTTCGTGACGCAGTAAGTACGAGTTCGCTCTTCTTCACGGCACTTCGGCACGCATACAGTGCGAGTTCGCTCTTCTGTTCGGCACTTTCGAACACAAACGGTGTAAGGAACTTCTTCGGTTACACAATCATATGTTGTGCACTGAACTTCTTTTTCCTCACATGTTGGAACCCAAACCCGTTTGCAACACATTTTTGGTGGGCAAGGATTGCCACACGCATCTGTGCCACAAGAAGGAATTTCGGTCATCTGGTTTTCCCAGTGACCACCACGAACCTGTACAGTCTTTGTTGAACAAACTGGAACTCGTTTCGTGACAGTGCGGGTTTTCTCGACCTGCTCTGTATAAGGAACTTGAACCGTGTATGTCTGCTCAACTTCTTCCGTGTAAGGAACCTTCACCGTATACGTGCAGGTCTTTTCTTCCTTCACAGGAACCATAACTGTGTAAGTTGCAGTCTTTTCTTCCTTTACAGGAACCATGACTGTGTACTTCTGTTCAACTTCTTCACAGTAAGGAACTTGAACTGTATAAGTCGCAGTCTTTTCTTCCTTTACAGGAACCATGACTGTGTACTTCTGCTCAACTTCTTCACAGTAAGGAACTTGAACTGTGTAAGTCGCAGTCTTTTCTTCCTTTACAGGAACCATGACTGTGTACTTCTGTTCAACTTCTTCACAGTAAGGAACTTGGACTTCGTAATCACAAGTCTTTTTTTCCATTACATTACGGTTTACTGTATATTCAACAGTCTTCGTACGAGTTTCTGGAACACACTCTGTTACAGTCCGAGTCCGCTCTTCAGTGCGAGGAACTCTTTTCATAACCGTGTACTTCTTTTCACGAGTCTCTTTTTGATACTCGGTGCATGTCACAGTTTTCATTTCTGTCACATATTGCCGTTGGCACACTGTCTTAGTGCCGCAGCTAGCACCGTCGTTGCAACTCTCACAATCAGCGGACGCAACAGAGCATGTCGCGAGGATTGCAATGGCTGGCAACATAGATGTGATAACTTTACGAAACACAAAAGCCTCCATTATTCAAGGGAAATTCAAACGTTTGGAACTTGAAACAAGGAACGACCGCCTGCCAAACGAAAAAATCCCGGTGACAGACTGTGACAAAGGAGACCGAAAATTCACAATCACCCTGTCAAGATAGCTAGAATAAGCAGACTTTTTGGCCACGCAAGTGTGAGATGCGTTTTTTTTGGAATACCATCATCATTACATTACACAGACAAATTCTGTAGGGATTCGGTATTCCCGAATGTGACGATTACCATCGCTCTCATCAAAGCAAGATGTCCTCTGGATCTTAAAAATTTAATCGAATAACGGTAAAAACAGTTGTTTTTCGCGTATTCGGTGATGAATGCCTGTTCTTTTTCTCTCAAGAATTACAAATTCCCCCTCAAATTTTCATATATTTACGGTAATACGGGGACAAGGCCAGCGAACGAATTGGAAATGTTTGCACAAAACATTCTCACAATCTCATTTGTTTGGGGAGGACTTATGGCTACCGTTTCACATCTTTTAGCCACGAAAAGTGGCTGCCATGTTTTCAGCGTCTCACCAGAAACAACTGTCTTTGACGCAACTCGACTGATGAACGCAGAGCATATTGGTGCTTTATTGGTTGTTCAAACATCACCTGCAGGCGATGAACTTGTTGGAATTTTTACCGAGCGTGATGTTCTCCGCCGGGTTGTAGCAGCGGGAAGACAGTCGGATTTCACCAGTGTTGGTGCGGTAATGACCCGAGATATCATCACGTGCTCGATTGACACCCAACTTGAAGAGATTGCTGAACTTATGAGGGTCGAACGAATTCGTCACCTTCCTGTTCTTGAAGGCAATCAACATATTGCGGGGCTTATCTCAATTGGTGATCTCAATGCTTATAAGGCTGGAAATTGTCAGTTAGCTCTTCAAGCAGCTGAGAACTACATCCAAGGACGTGTCTAGTAGCTGACAAAAGATCTTATTCTTTTAAGGGGATCACTATACTCGCAACGTCTGGTATACATCTTGAAGTTACGACAAGTCAGTCATCGTAAAAACTTCGCTTTTTCAATACCCACATTTTTATCTTTTCGAAGTGCCAGCATTTTAGGGCTACCCGCTAAGATGTGAACACGACAGCTACTCACCTTGAAAGTACTTCCTATGAATCGTCGTATTGCTGCCATCTGCCTACTACTAGCCCCTTTGGGATCAACAGCTATCCGGGCTGATGTCGCGCTCAATAATTTATTTACCGATCACATGGTATTGCAACAAGGCATTCAAAATAAAATTTGGGGCAAGGCTGATCCTGGTGAAGAGATCTCTGTTTCCATAGCAGGTCAGAGTCATACAACAGTTGCCAAAAAAGATGGATCATGGTCAGTACAACTTGACTCCATTATTGAATACGGGGGGCCTCATACACTGACTGTGGAGGGAAATAACACGCAAAGATTTGAAGATGTTCTTATTGGAGAGGTCTGGGTCTGCTCTGGGCAATCGAATATGCAGTGGCCTGTTCGACAGGCCACTGACGCTGACCTTGCCATAGCGACTGCAGACTTGGGACAGATTCGACTAATTTCTGTTCCTCAGGTGGGTACGCAAGAACCTCAGTGGAACTTTAAAGGTGAATGGGCCGTTTGCTCTCCTGAAAATGTTGGTGATTTTTCTGCTGTTGGCTTCTTTTTCGGACGGCAACTCCACCAGACACTTCATGTCCCAGTTGGTCTCATCGATAATGCTTGGGGCGGAAGCGCTTGTGAAGCTTGGATTGACAGGAATCTCTTATCGTCTGACGACAGATTCAGTCCATTAATAGACCGATGGATCCAAACCGAGACTACGATGCCTGAGGCCGTAAAGGCTTATGAAAAGAGACTCGATGTTTGGAAACAAAAATCAGAAGAAGCAAAAGCTGAAAAAAAATCACCTCCGAGACGTCCTCGGCACCCCGAATCGCTGCTTACGGGTAACTCCCGACCAGGAAATATCTACTGTGGAGTACTCGCACCGACGATTGGCTACGGCATGCGAGGTGCCATCTGGTACCAGGGCGAGTCCAATGCAAGCCGGGCTGTTCAGTACCGCTCTCTTTTCCCATTTATGATTGACTCCTGGCGAAACGAGTGGGGGCTTGGCGACTTCCCTTTTTATTGGGTCCAACTTGCTGATTTCAGAGACGAGAAATCAGAACCTGCTGACAGTGAGTGGGCTGAACTTCGTGAAGCCCAAACAATGACACTCACCAAACTCGATAATACCGGTGAAGCCGTAATCATTGATCTCGGTGAAGGAAAGGACATTCATCCAAGAAATAAAATCGATGTTGCTAAGCGATTAGCTCGATTGGCACTGGCAGAAACTTACAAGCTACCCGGGATTCAGTGTCGGAGTCCCCTGTTTCAATCGATGCAGCAAAACGGCAATCGGCTGGTCCTTACCTTTGAACATGTAGAACCAAAGGCAAGTGGGTGGAGACCTTTCGATGTTCGTGATCCCATCGGTTTTACAATTGCAGATTCAAGCCAGAAATTCGTTCATGCTCAAGCTCGAATACTCGCTGATGGACGGATAGAGGTCTGGAGTGATACGGTGTCCGATCCGGTGGCCGTTCGTTACGCATGGGCCGACAACCCGATTTGCAACATGTATTCTTCCGCAGGATTACCAATGACACCCTTCAGAACCGATAACTTTCCCAGCATAACAGAGGGTCGCAACTAGACCGCTCCGCCCTGTAGATTTGGCACAAATACGATCTCTCGGGATACACTTAAACCTACTGGTTTGGCATCAAAATAATTAGACAAGTTGTGCATTTGTGACCAACTGCATAAATCTTTGTCCAAGGAGGGTTTTATGAGCCGTGTTTTCAGTACAAGATCTTGGCGAAAAAAGAATCTCATATATGTTCTTGCTTCTTTGAGTCTTCTGGCAGGCTGCAGCCCGTCTGTCAATCAGCCAGTCAGCCAGTCACTTCCTTATGCTGACTCGATAACACCAAGCGGCTCCCCTACAACACATCAAGCCGCTCGACCAATCCCAGTTGTAATCAAGCCTGCCGTGCCTTTTCGCATGACTGAACTTCAAATTCAACGGTTCGGAAATGGTAACGACCAAAATGCTATCCTGCCAGTTTCTACTGAAACCCCAGCAGTACTCCCTCAGGGAACTTCATTTGAAAACCTGAAAAAAATTAAGAATGCAGTGACCGCAAATGTCTCAACAGAGATACAAACCACGTTTACCAATTACCTTGACGCCTTTAACCGTCATGATGCCATCGCACTCGCAGCTCATTGGGTACAGGATGGTGAGAACCTCGATCTCGACACCGGAAACCGCATTGTCGGACAACATGCTGTAAAACATGTGTTTGATCGACTCTTTGCACGTGATGACGGTGCTCGTATTGGTTTTCAAATTGATTCGATTCGCCCAATTCATGATGATGTTGCTGTCGTCGACGGCACATCACAAATGTCTTTCAACGATCAAAAATCTTGTCGGAGTCGTTTTTCTGCAGTGCTCGTCCGACACGAAGATCGATGGCTCATGGAATCTGTCCGCGAGTCTTCAGCATCTGCCGAACCGACAATTCATGACCGTCTCCAACAACTCGATTGGTTACGAGGCTTTTGGGAAGATATTAGTGATGGCATAACGGCCAGCCTTCAGTGCGAATGGAATGAACAGGGCACTTTTTTGATCCGCCGGTATCTCGTCACGAAAGAGATTGAGCCGCGGGGTGCCGAAGAACGACTTACTTTGGGAATACCAGCTCTTCTGCCCAATGAGGACACCTCCGACACACCCGACCGTTTGACTACTACCGAATACATAGGATGGAACCCCCAGCAAGGACAAATTTGCTCCTGGCTTTTTCGTTCCGACGGACAAATGGCTCGCTTTGCTTGGCAACGCAATGGTAACACCTGGTTACTTCAGTCGCTTTCTGATCGCAATAGTAATGAGATTCCTGCTCAGTACTCGCTCCATCGCGCAGGGGAAGATGAGCTGACTCTCGAACACCTATCAGGAAGTGATTGTGCATTAATACCCGAAGCTGACTTTCTGCGTACTGCCCGTCCCGTTGAAAACAGCATGACGAGTTTTTGAAGTGACGCGCTGTCGCACAGTTCAAATGCACACTTCAAAAACTTGAGATATCTGTAGCCTTTTGGCCTACCTTTAAATAGACACGCTTCACTTTCATGCCACCCCCTAACTCAAGTGCACTAGCTGAACAATGCTCCGTCCTACAAATTCGGGGTCCATTACTTGTTGTCGCAGTAAGCAGAACTGTCAGTGAACTCGCTCTTTCTTGGGAAGCTACATTGCAGTCTTTGGATATTCCTTATCGCGTGTTCGTCTTTTCCGAGCATTCATCTTATGAGATTAATGAAATCCTTACTGAAGCGATCGATTTTCGTGCAACGGCTATCGCCGTTGTCGGGAATCAATGCGTTCTCAACGTCGCAAAAGAAGCTGCTTCTCATGCTGACTTACCACTGGTAAGCGTGCTGTATGAGCCTCAGTAACAACAGGCTTTTTCGGATTTTTATTATCTGCGCGGGCATACGCCTTGATGACTTGCAGCATTCCATCGACTCGCGCGCGAATAGTCTCTGGTACAGCTTGCAGTGACTCTTCAGAAATAAGTAGCTCATCGAAAATACAAGTTTTGTTCAAAGAATACACTTGTAATCGAGTTTCATTACCTTGTGTTAAACGAATCGTACAATCTGGATCTTCTCTCAAAAGCACAATAGGTTCCAAACTTGCATTCCAATTTGTTGTATTCGTTTGGGAGGGTAGTCTCTTCTTCAAATGTGATGATTGCATGCCGATATCATTTGATACACGAATGCTTTGGCCGTGACTGTCCGTGGTTCTCATCACTGACTCATGAACCTTCAATTCATGTAGGCTCTTTGGATCATTGCCTGATAGTGTTACCACTCTCCGTTCACCCGCACGAATAAAAATAACTTCTGGAGCTTTGTAAGGAGCACCTCGTGTCTGATGAAAGAATGAATCCAAAAGCAAAGAAAACTGTTCCGGTAATACAAGGTACTGTTCATTGAATTCAACAAGTATGTCATGCGGCTTTAAGCCGATACGCTCAGCCTCAGAATCTTGTTGAACACTATCAACGACAAGACCTTCATTATGATTGAGTACTAGTTGATGCCGTACGACTTCTGAGACGCGCGATAGTTCGGCTCCAAACTGTTTCAGTGATATTGATTGGCCAACTGGCTTCCCCACCTCAGCATAACGCTCATCATACGGTGGAAGAGGTTGAAGCGTTCGCTGTTCTTCACCTAAGACCTTTGAATCCCCAAAGACTCCGGTTGCTAAAACAGCAACTTTAGCTAATGCAAGAAACGCATACGAAGCCAGGCTATACATATGCTCCGCAGGCTTTTGAGAAGCGATACAAGTCACGCCTGACCCCGCAAGTCGAAAAGTCACGAGCCGTTCGATTCTTGGCTCAAAATACCGACTGGTTGTGACATTTTTGCTGACTCAATACCAGACGTGTCGTCTCTGATACTCATGAAATATCTCGTTCATTTAGCCTGGGTAGTATGAAGAAAATGGGTCCCTCATGCAAAATTCGCTAGAGGCACTACACAGGCAATTAGAGATAAGCGTACCACCTGATGAAGGTTGATCACATAAACCGAGCTACTCCGGACGATTCATTTTTTCGGCACAGTCAATTTTTCTGTACTCGAATTCGCCGTTTAAAGGAAACTCCACATGACACATGCAATCAATCGTGTCTTTCCCGTCCTCATTCTCACTGGATACTCTGTTCTTTTTTCTGCATTCGCACTAGCCGCGGAGAACAACAGTCAGCAATCAGAAAAAAAACAGCCTCAGGCAACTACGACTCCGACAGCAAAACCAGTGGTGGAAAAGAAGCCGGTACTTCTTCCGGGAACCGGTGTACTCATAAAAAACGGCAAAGATACTTTTGAAGATGAGAACTGGAAATGGTATCACCGCCATCCAAAAAGTTCACGAGAACAAGATAAGCGTATGAGAAGCCCTCTCGGCAAAAGTAATAATGGATTATGGTTTGAAGGACCAAAGCGAGGTACTCCAGACGTTGTGAAGCGGGTGGAACTTCCTGCACCAGGGCTGGAAGGTAGTGAGCATGGCTTGCTTATTGCGACGTTACGAGCGGGAATTCCGGGACGACTTACCTATCGTATGATGCAGGATGATCTTATTTTTAATATGGCAAAAGCTGCTGGGCGAGGCATTTCTGTCGCCGACAATCCCAGCGTCGTGACTCGTGTCTATTTACCACCTTTTGCACAATGGGAACGACGCAATGGAGCGTCATTCGGCTTTCGCTGTGGATGCACGACCCACGCAATCATCACCGGTGAAGAACATCCTGACCGTGGTGAATTTGGTGTTGAAGAATACTGGCCCGGCATGTTTATCTGCTTTGTGCCTGGTGATGGCAAAGAGAAGAGTGATTCTGCATACCTGCGAGTAAGAGGTGATCGTCGTGGTCGCGGCATGCGTGGACCAACGATCTCAGAAACTGAACTCGGTTGGTGGACGCTTGGAATGAGTTTTTCACGTGATGGAAAAGTTCATTACTTCGCTAGTCAAGGCGTTGACGATCTGACTATGAAGGATCACCTCACAACTCAAAATCCTTATGGGTATCGCACAGAGTGGGTAAAAACATTTTTCTACAATGTCTGTAGTCAAGATGATGGCAAGACATGGAGCACGCCTTGGGTCATTGATGATCCAAAGACCTACTTTGTTAGACGGCAGAATATGGCTCGTTCGAATCGGAATTCACAGCGGTAATCGCAGCCTGTATCGCCTTGGAAGTTTTTCCTACATCACCACCGCAACGTTCCAGTTCCCGGCTGGCAACATGGCAGTGGAAGCGGTGGCCTGCGAGGTCGACCTGGGGG
>NZNR01000071.1 GCA_002694955.1 Planctomycetaceae bacterium | reverse complement strand
CAATTATTATGGATGGCAACGGGCGCTGGGCTGAAAAACGGAACCTGCCGCGAATCGAAGGACACAGACAAGGCGTCACCAGTGTTCGCAAAGCCACTGAACATGCTGCAAGACGAAACATCAAGCAACTCACTTTATATTGTCTCTCCAGCGAAAATTGGCGGAGACCAAAAGCGGAACTTGATTTCCTCATGCTTCTTCTTGAGCAATACATGACAGAAGAACGATCACTCCTGATGCGCGAGCATATACGTCCGGTAATGATTGGAAACCGATCCGGATTACCAGACAGAACACTCGCAGCGATCGATGAAACGGTTCATCTGTGTCGTAACAATACCGGCATGCAACTTTGCCTTGCAGTTAACTATGGAGGGCGAGCTGAGATTGTTGAAGCCACCAGAACACTCGCGCGTCGAGTGGCTGACGGACTCCTGCAGCCAGATGAAATTGATGAGAGAAGTATTGAAGCTCATCTTGAAACAAACGGAATGCCTGACCCAGACCTTCTTATACGAACAGCCGGTGAGATGCGACTTAGTAATTTCTTACTTTGGCAGATGAGCTATGCAGAGTTTTGGGTTACACCAGACCTCTGGCCCGATTTTACCGAGAATCATCTGGACGAGGCACTAGCCGCTTTTCAATCTCGTGAGCGTCGATTTGGAGGACTATCCTCAACATGAAGAAAGATTCTACTTCCTTCGCAACGCTTGGTTCGCGGTTGTTTGTCTCGGGTACTCTGATTGTGTGCTTAACGGCACTAGCTTGGGCTGACTCCACCGGGTTCCTTGGTAGTTTGCCAGGCTGGTGGCTCCTTCCAGTTTTAATACTTTTAGCCATCGCTGGTGTGAATGAGTTTATTAGTCTCTACATGATTCATGGCATTAGGCTAAAAGGAGGAACTCTTCGTATTGGAGTTGTCGCGATATTTCTCGCCGCGGCTGTCGGCACCCAAGCGATGGTCTCTGATACGGGAGATGCTGCACCTGTAGCTGCTCTCAGTTGGACAGCGCTGGCTGCAGCAGTCGCAATTGGTTCTCTTTTTATTCAAGAAATTTTTTTTACCCTTAAAGATGATCAAGATTTAAATCGATTGGCAGCCAGCATTTTTGTACTGGCATATCTAGGCCTCCCCATGGCATTCATAGTTGGATTAAGGCTTGTCACTACTGCCAACTTGGGTCCTGAGCAGTCACACCCTCAATATCTTGGCATGATTCCATTACTCAGCCTTATTGCTGTTGTCAAAGCTGGTGATATTTTTGCATATCTCATCGGGTCTGCTTTAGGCCGGATTCCACTGATACCGAAAATCAGCCCAAAGAAAACGTGTGAAGGTGCGGTCGCGTCGCTCGCTGGCTCGCTTTTCACCTCGTGGGTAATATTACAATCATCTTTCATCTTCAAAAATGGGGTGCCAGTACAGCCCCTTGGGGGATGGATTACTTTTGGTTTTTGTGTCGGGCTTTCTGGTATGGTCGGCGACCTTGCAGAATCACTGATTAAGCGAGAGCTCAAAACAAAAGACTCCGGAAAATTTTTAGGTGGTTTGGGAGGAGCACTCGATCTCATCGACTCACTCTTGTTCGCTGCACCAGTTGCATGGTTTCTTTGGGTGAATACTGCTGGCTAGAAACAATTTTTCCCGATGAAATACGCGGATTTCTAACAAATCCGGGGACGAAAGCAGTGCCTGTTGGGAACGCCGTTCCTGGCGGAGTAGACTGGGAGAAGGTTCTGGTGACCATCAGTATCCTGCCAGTCTGTCGCGTGGCAGACGCACTCATTCCTCGAGGCCATCAACTCCACTTGGTTGATGGACTTTGATGTCTCGCTCAACGATTGCAGTAGTCGACTCAAAACGGCTTCTAGAACTTTTCGGAACTCGCGACCAACATCTCCGAAAAATACGTGCGGCTCTCGACGTTGGAATTTCAGCGCGAGATGGAGAGATACATATTGAGGGCGAGGATGCTGCTGTACATAGAGCCACAGAAATTTTTGAGTCACTAGATAAATCGCTTCAAGATCACGGCGCTATCTCAGCACAGATTGTCGACCGTTTACTCAACGGAGATAACATTTCTGAACAACTTATACGTCAGGAATCAATTGAAGTTCATCGACCCGGAGGACATATTGTTCCACGGTCATCAGGCCAAGCTGATTATGTGCGGGCAATTCGAAANTCGGATGTCGTGTTTTGTGAAGGCCCTGCGGGTTGTGGGAAAACCTTTCTTGCTGTAGCCATGGCTGTTTCTGCTCTTCGCCAAGAACACGTAACTAAGATTGTACTTGTGCGGCCTGCCGTTGAGGCTGGTGAAAGTCTTGGCTTTCTACCAGGGGANCTTCAGGCAAAAATAAATCCTTATTTGCGACCGCTACTCGATGCACTTCGAGAAATGATGGACTTTGAATTGTTAAAAAAACTGACTGAGCAGGACGTCATTGAAATGATTCCTCTAGCCTACATGCGGGGCAGAACGCTAAACGACGCGTTTATTATTCTGGACGAGGCACAGAATACGACGGCAGCCCAGATGAAAATGTTTTTGACTCGCCTAGGAGTGGGGTCAAAAATGGTGATTTCGGGGGATACAACGCAAATCGACCTGCCTTCAAACCGAAAAAGTGGTCTTATTGATGCAATGGAGCGGCTTGGTGAAGTTGCAGGCTGCTCCAAAATAAGCCTTGGAGGCAGCGATATCGTCCGGCATCCACTTGTTCAGCGCATTGTTGATGCTTACGAGGAATAATTACATGTTGCGATTCTCTTCCCAAACACGAGAGACTAACACCAGTTTACGATGAGTATTGCCCCGTCGTCATTTCGCCGCCGCATTCGTCGAGCCTCCTCAATGGAAGGTCCGCAGAGTTTCTGGGGTAGACTCCTGGAAACTATCTCTCGTTCAGAAGTACTTGTTCGCCTTGGCCTGTGTCTCCTAGCAGCTTTTTTCCTTCTAGTTCTTCTTCGTGGATGGTCTCAACCATTTGCATTTCGACTCGGCTCCGTTGCTCCTCGCGGTGTTGTTGCCCGGGTTGCGTTTGAGAAGCCCGATTTAGCCCGCACCCGTGCGGCACAGCAACGGGCAACATCTCAGGTGCGAGTGGTCTACAGCCAGGANCGATCACCGTTAGTTCGTATTCGTGACGGACTCAAAAACCGAGTCGCNGAGATTGCAGCAGCAGAAACATTAGCCGGTGTTTCACGCGCCGCCTGGCTTGAGTTTGCTCCAGAAACAGCAGCTGTTCTAGAAAGGCTCCCAATACCGGCTCCGGGTACTGTAGCAAAACCTGCNGAGGTACCAATCGCTCCAGATCCACCTGATTTTTCAATNCAAGAGGAACCAGAGGACAAGGGCACTCCCTCCTCTTTGGGGCCAAACATGTTGGGTTCNTCAAAAACCCAATCTGAACAGGAAAATGATAGCCGAAAGGAAGATGCTCCAGTAACTGAGGATATTGGACTGGCTAATGATGTTATACGAGCACAGGCACAGCCAAAAGTAGATTCAGAAACTGCGTCGGAAGATCAAGCNAAGCACGTAAAGCCGTCGGTTACGGAATTCTCTCGTGAGAAGTTGCAAGCTGAACAAGCATTCACGGCCTTCCGAAATGCAGTCGCTACGAAGGAAAAACTACTTGAATTCAATAAAGCCATTGATCGTGCATTTGCGCCGCTGGAGTCTCAAGGTGTTCTTGAAAAAATTCAACATGGCATCGATGAGGGAAGCCAAACAGAAATTGATGTTCATCCACTTGGCAACGTAACCGAGATGATACGCGTCCAGGTTGCTGAAGTGCTACTGGGGGAGGCCAAAATTCGCTTTAAGGCAACACTGACCGATGAATTAGGGCCCGGTCCTTTGACGGATCGCGTATTCATGTGGATCGATCCACGGCTAACAGGATCACTTGAAGTTGATAGTGAAGCAACGGCAAAAGCAAAGAATGAAGCAGTTGAAGAAACACCCGAACAATTTATTCGTTATTCAGCAGGTGATCTTCTCGCTCCTGCTGGCGTCGAAATTACGAGTGAGCAACTTACGCTTCTTAAACTCGAACATGAAGAATCTTTGAGCCAACAGCCAGTTGGTGAAAGTTTTGGCCGAGCAGCTTCGCTCTTCGGTCTATTCGTGGCAATGTTCACACTTGCTGGATTTTACCTCCACCTACATCACCGTGATGTAATGGTTGATCTCGGTCATATAGCAACTTTACTTGTTCTAGTTGTGGCAACGATGGCTGCTTGTGTATTTGCCTCTGGAGATTCTTGGCATGCCGAGATCTTGCCTNTACTTGTTTTTGCAATGACGGTTGCAATTGCTTACGACGAAGATCTTGCACTTCTACTTGTTGCTGAGGTAGCTCTTGTTCTTGTCGTAGGCTTAGGTCAGGGCCTCGCTGATTACATAACGCTTACAGCAGCCGCCGCTGCCACTATTTTCTGGATGGGTCGAATCAGAAGCCGCAGCAAGTTGATCTATGTTGGCTTATGGGCAGGTGCCGTTGCCATGACGACTCAGATTGGTGCCAACCTCCTTGAAGAACATCCGCTCGACTTTTACCTACTTTTTGAAGCAGCACGGACTGGCGTGTGGACGCTTCTGGCAGGCTTTCTCATGACGGGCCTGCTACCGTTTGTGGAAAAAACATTCGGCGTACTTACGGACTTAAGCTTGCTTGAGATTGGTGANGTTGCGCATCCACTACTTCAAGAGCTCGTTCGAAGAGCGCCGGGAACNTATAACCACTCAATTAATGTCGCCAGCATCGGAGAGGCTGCGGCTGATGCAATCGGAGCACGCGGGCTCCTTGTTCGAGTCGGAGCATATTTCCATGATGTTGGGAAGATGCTCAAGCCCGCATACTATGTCGAAAATCAAAACAGGCAGGAAAACAGNCACGAGACTCTTGNACCTGCAATGAGTTCNCTGATTATCATTGCACACGTCAAAGAGGGAGCGGAGTTGGCACGTCAATACAACCTTCCTCAACCTATTATTGACCTTCTTCTGGAACATCACGGTACAACTCTTGTTGAGTACTTCTACCGACGTGCCGCTGAGAAATCACAAGCCGACCCAAATGGAGGTGGCGTTGACGAACAAACATTCCGGTATCCAGGACCTCGTCCAGGCACGCGAGAGTCTGCCGTCTTGATGCTTTCTGATGCCGTCGAGAGTGCAAGCCGTTCACTGACAGAACCCACCCCAGCAAGAATTTCAAGCCTGGTACATGACCTCGCGATGAAGCGACTTCTTGATGGCCAATTTGAAGATTGTGGATTAACGCTTGAAGAATTACGGATTATTGAGCAAAGCCTCGTAAAAAGTCTCACAGCAGTTTATCACGGTCGAGTGAAGTATCCCGACCAAAGGACAGCCTAGTGGCCGCCTCACACCACTCCTCTTCACCCCGTGTATCGCCACGGCAGGCCACCAGCGGTGGCAACAAACTTTTCTTATGCAATCGTCAAAGAAAAAGTGCTGTTTGTTTGAAGACACTCAAACATCATTTTCTTGCTGCAATGGATGCCCTTGAAATAACTNATTCCGAGATCAGTCTGGCAATCGTAAGTGATAAAGCGATTGCCGTGCTTCATGAAAAATGGCTGGGGATTTCTGGTCCAACGGATGTTCTTTCTTTTAATCTTTCAAGCACGAAAAATGCACTACCTTCCGGCCACGGAAAAAAGCATAAAATTCATGGCGAGATTATTGCCAGTGCTGAGACTGCTTCACGAGAAGCTCATGTCTACTCCTGGAATGCAGAATACGAATTGCTTTACTACTTGATCCATGGCTTGCTTCATCTCGCCGGTTATGACGACCAGAACTCCTNAGCGCGAATTTCCATGCGAAGAAAAGAACGTGCGTTAATGAAAGCAATTGGTCTCCCAACGCCACCAAGAAGACGTCCCAAAACCACTTGCTATCGACGCTGACCTTTCTTATTGTCCTTTAATACGCTCATGCAAACTGCAATCTTTTTACTTGTGATCGCGAGCCTTGCTGCTCTGCAGTCCCGTGCCATTCGGGGAGCGAAGCGGCATCAACTCCAAGACATCTGCCATCAGAAAGGGCTTCCTGATGTTTACGATGAACTTGTACGAGCAAGTGAGGGAGTTGCATTTTTTGCTGCTACAGTCGTNGTGCTTGCAGCAGTTGCAGCTACTTTTTCTATCTCTAAACTACTCACAACNAGNTTTTCTGCTGGACTNTGGGCAGGNCTTTGCTGGNTCATGCTCGTTATTGTACCTATGACACTCACTCGGTTTGCCGGTGTCTGGATCGTCGTAACAACATGGTGGTTATGGCGACCACTGATCCGACTTATCACTCCTGTTTTGAGAGCAATCACAAAAGCAGTCGAGGCCATTCAATGGGTTCTCTATAGAAGCAAGAATCGCGCTACCGCCGACGAGTCACAGGAAGAAATTCGACTCGCCATGGATGAGGCCCATCGTGAAGGGCATCTTGATGAGGAAGCACGTGAAATGATTGAAGGAGTCATGGAACTCGAAGATGCTCAAGTTTCTGAGATCATGACCCCTCGGACTCAGGTCATCGGTATTCCTTTAAATTCAACATGGAAAGATTCTGTTAAAGCTGCGTTGGAAAGTGGATATTCAAGACTCCCAGTCTGGAAGTCTTCTCCAGACGACATCGTTGGAGTTCTTCACTTGCGTGAAATTTTGGCCGAATTAGCTCAGTACCAAGATGCCTCGAGTAAACCTAAAAGGACCGATCCAAATCTTAGTGATCTCCTTAGACCCCCCTACTTTATCCCTGAGACAATGAGTGTTCAGTCATTGCTTCGAGACCTGCAACATGGCAAGTCACATATGGCCATTGTTACAGATGAGTTTGGTGGTGTCTGTGGTATTGTAACTATTGAGGATGCTCTTGAAGAAATCGTTGGAGANATCACAGANGAGCATGATGANACGCTGNCNGATGGCATTCTTGTGGAATCGAATGATGCATGTGAGACATTGGCTAACGTTCCGATTGATGACCTGAATCAGCGAATGCATTTTTCCCTACCAGAAGAAGCTGATTTCGATACCGTCGGGGGCTTCGCNTTCCATGTTTTTGGACGGATACCATCTGAGGGAGAAACCATCGCTTCTGATGGTGTGTCACTCGAGGTATTATCTAGTTCACGACGTCGAATTGATCGACTCCGTATTACAAGATTACCCCAAACACCTGATTGACCATGAGTGCCGAAAAGGCTCAGGCTCTAGTCCTGCGGGCCCGACCATTTGGTGAAACAAGTGCGATCATTACCTTACTGACTCGAGAAGCCGGTAAGGTACGGGGATTNGCGAAGGGAGCGTGGCGACCAAAGAGTAAATTNGACGCCGCCCTTGACCTGCTTTCCATNTGTCAGGTACTCGTCCTTCATCGTTCATCTGGCAATCTTGATCTTCTCACAGAGGCATTCCTCGAGCATCGATTCCGAATCGGTCGTCATGAGGCATCATTTGCTGCNGGACTCTACATCGCCGAACTTCTGGATTCAGTAACTGTTGATGCAGACCCACAACCCAAACTCTTTGATCTCGCCACAAAAGCAATCCGATTNCTCTCTGCACCGAGACCCGGACAGAGTTCCGAGCTGGGGCCTGCATTTGACACCAGGAATATTTCAGCCCTCATTATNCACACAGAACTGGGTATCCTCCATCAACTTGGACAACTTCCGTCGCTCTACTGCTGCGCCGAGTGTCAAGAACCATTGGAGGGCCGACGAATATCGTTCAGTATGCTTGGCGGGGGAGGACTCTGCACACGATGCCGACGAGGAAAAAGATCCGTTGTNTCAGTCTCAAGTGANGCAATTATTTCTTTACGANAGCTNGCCAGTTCCTTCGACCAAAGTGGCCTCTTGGCACAGCCGGAACCTCCATTTGGAGAAATTCGTGCCATCATGAACACACTATTCGCAAATATTCTTGGATATCGCCTGAGAACCAGTCATTGGCTTGCGACAACCTTTCCCTCGTCACGTGAGAAAAACCGATGAGCTATTCAACCAACCAAAGGAAATNTCCAGGAGCTTTCCTATGTATTGTTGGATTATTTTTCACGACACTTACAAGTGGATGTGCCACCCTCACGCAGCCAACATGGCCATGGAGTAATTCGAGCACCGGACCCGATGACTCAGTGATCAATGATGAATCATCGTCTGTGATTTCATCTGAGTTCACACCGAGTGATGAAGATTTTGGTTGGAATGCATTAAAGGGTGACACAATCAAACGACGGTTTAAGAAACTCGTTGGTCGTGGTCCAAATGAGTCTGTAGCAAAAGATGCTCTCGCCGAGGGCGATGACCTGTTTGTTCAGAAAGAATACAAAGCTGCTTTGAAGCAGTATTCTCGCGTGATTGACCGATGGCCGGATTCTGCTATCGAGGAAGATGCCATGTGGCAAATCGGTGAATGTCTTTTCTTCACAGACCAATATCCAAAAGCTGAAGATCAATATGATTCCCTTGTAAAAAAGTACCCAAACACTCGGTATCTCGATCGTATTGCAAAACGGCAGTTTGCTATCGCACAGTATTGGCTGGCACTTGATGAAAAGCAGCATGTTCCACTTTTGATTCCAAATCTCATTAATCGAAGTAGACCTTTGTTTGACACGCGAGGACGAGCTCTCAAAGCATACGAACATGTTCAACTCAATGATCCCCGTGGATCACTTGCCGATGACAGCCTGATGGCACAAGCAAATGCTCANTTNCTTGAGAAAGAATGGCTNGANGCTGATTACTTNTATTCAGTCTTNCGNACAGANTACCCAGANAGNGAGTTTCTAATGCCNGCNCATCTGTTTGCANTNCAAGCAAAACTTCNNGCNTATCAAGGNCCNGCNTACGAGGGAGGCATGCTAGATGAGGCGGAGATTTTAGCAGACCAAATTCTTGTCCAATTCCCAGATCAACTCGGTGCCGCCGAAGAGGAACGAGTTATTCGAGCACGTGCTGAGATTGCAGCTCAGCAGGCCCTTCGGCACTGGAAGAGGGCTGAATTTTATGCGAAAGGAAAACACTATTCATCTGCTCGAATTTATTATGCCCTTATTGCTCAAGACTACCCAAAGACCATGCTGGCTCAACAAGCACGAAAGCAACTCGAAGGCATAGCGGGACTCGAGGATTTCAATGACAACCCTTGGCCGACTCTCACAGCTTTTCTGAATCCAGATTCTCTGAAAGAGGCAGAGCTTGACGCTATGGCTGAAGCCGACACTGTTATCGCCAGTCAGGACAGCACTGGTGAAAGCCAACCACTGAGGTAGGGCTCACGATGGCCTCATCAATCAACCGCCGAAAGATTCTGTACGGTCTTGCCTGCTTTGTACCAGGAGTCGTGGGGTGTGCAGCGTACCAGTTTGGTAATAGCACTTTGTACGCGACAAATGTTCGCACGATCTATGTACCACTATTTCAATGCGACAGTTTCCGTATGACACCTGCTCTCGACATTGGTGAGCGTCTGACAGAGGCAGTCTGCAAGGAAATAGAAAAGAGGACCCCGTTCAAGGTTGTTGATAGTGCTGGTGCCGACAGTATTTTAACTGGACGGATTGTTGCAGATACCAAGCGCATGATGGTCGAGAGTCCGACAGATCAATCCAGAATGGTTGAGATGAATATACAAGTACTTGTTACCTGGGCTGACCGAGGTGGCGCCGTTCTAGCTTCGGGCTCCATCCCAGTGCCGGCAGCAAGTGTTGATGTTGGTCAGGCGGCCGCACTGGTTCCTGAATATGGTCGATCCGTAGTCAGCACCCAACAGGAGGGCATTATAAAGATGTCGCAGCAGATTGTTGGGCTCATGGAAGAACCGTGGTAATGAAGCCACACGACGACAATCATACCGAATGGCAACTCCGCACACGGAGATTGCGTCTCCCCAGGTCAGATGGATTACCACTATTGATGGGGATCGTAAATACGACGCCTGACAGCTTTTCTGACGGTGGCCTGTGGACTCAGATCAAAACTGCAGTAGCTCATGGACTATCTCTCATTGAAGCTGGTGCCGATGTTCTAGATATTGGTGGAGAGAGTACGCGCCCTTTTTCAGATCCAGTCGATGCAGAAGAAGAATGGCGCCGAGTTGGAGAAGTAGTCAGAATTCTTGCACACGAATCTGACTGTCCTATATCTATTGATACCTCCAAGGCTTCTGTAGCGAAAAAAGCTCTAGAGAATGGCGCTGAAATAATAAACGACGTTACTGGCCTGCAAGGTGACCCTGAAATGGTCCAAATCGCAATCGAGACTGGTGCCGGGGTTTGCGCTATGCATATGCAAGGCACCCCAAAGACAATGCAGGTTAATCCAACCTATGAAAGCGTCGTAGAAGAAATTCATGCCTATTTAGAGGATCGAAGGAACGCTCTTATTTCAGCTGGTATTGCCCTTGAATCAGTATGTCTTGATCCGGGTATAGGTTTCGGAAAAACTCACAGTCATAATATCGAGCTTATAAAAAATGCTTCGAAATTCCTCGACTTGGGATGCCCCATTCTCATTGGCCATTCCCGTAAAGGGTTTCTTGGAAAGTTGATTAAGCAAACACTTCATCGCGACGCATCGTTGCATGACCGCGATATAGCAACGGCTGCGACAGCCTGCAGTCTAGCCGACCATGGCATTCATATCTTGCGAGTGCATGACGTAGCGACTGTGCGACTTGCACTCACAGCGTATGCATCAAGCAGNACTAACGGACTGCTATTATAAGGCCATTGCTTTGCGGGCAACGGCAACACACTGGCGAATGTCATTCAAAGGATTTTCCGGATTTTGCTCATACTCTAAAGAAAGAGCACCATCTTCTGGAAACCCAACNTGCTCAAGTGCAACGAATACAGCCGGTACATCAAGATGCCCCCGGCCGAGAATAACTCCCTCGGTTTTTTTCTCCATTTCAGCAAAATCTTTGAGGTGAATGCCATACAACCTGCCTTTTAAAAGCCGTATAACTTCGACCGGCCGCTCGGCTGAACGAATATAGTGACCAAGATCAGCACACGCACCAATGCGCTGATCCCGGTTTTCAATCGCTCGTAAAACGTCAAGGACTTTACTGTAGCGATGACNTGGTCCGTGATTATGAATTGCAACACGAATATCAAATTCCTCGACAAGCTCTTCGAGGTTATCAAAAGAATCTTCCGAGGGATCCGCTGTCAGTGTTTTTATCCCCGCCATTTTTGCNAANAAAAAAACTTTTCGATTGGCTTCGCTGTCTNCAGTGAATTTATTTACACCATGAGCAGAAATCCTCAGNCCCTNGTCTTTNACCTTCTGCANCACNGCCTTAATTTGTGACTGACTATCCGTNACTGGAAACATCTTTGGATAGAATTCAATTGCATCAAAACCCAACGCTTTCGTATGACGCAGAGCGTCATCAAGCGAATACTTTCTCANCGAAAATGCTTGGATTCCAAGACTGAATTTCGGGGGTGCCGATGCGGCGGCATGAGCAAGGGGAATTCCAACGATCCCCGCAGCAGCTGATGTCATAAAAGATCGACGACTATGAGTACACATAAAAAACTCCCTAAATAGGTGTAATTCGACCTA
Source organism: Planctomycetaceae bacterium (assembly GCA_002694955.1). The sequence continues at coordinate 3,107 of NZNR01000071.1, read as the reverse complement.
CAATGGCATTTGCCCATGTGTGCTGACCGAAACAATGGTATCTGGTAGCGTACCATTACAGGAGAAATATTCGGACCTGCTTACAAACTTCATTTTTCCTTCTAAAGAGCCGACTCATGCCCGACTGTTCAACAGCCTCCAATCACAAAATTCAGGAGCTATGCCGCAATACTGCTGAAAAGAGCCGTGCAGCTGCGATACAGCTTGCAACAATTTCGGGAGAACAGCGAGCGGCATGCCTTCGGGTGGCTGCAGATACAATCCGGAAGGATGAAGCCGACATCTTGACGGCTAACCTTCAGGATCTCGCCGCAGCACCTGGCTTCGGCCTCACAGAAGCTGCCACAGACAGACTCCGCCTCGACAGCGAGCGAATCGAAGCTATTGCCGCAGGAATTGAAGCAGTAGCCGCACTGCCGGATCCGATCGGTGAACTCATTGAGACATCAACACAACCCAACGGGCTTCAAGTTCGTAAGGTACGTGTCCCTCTTGGTGTCATTTTTTTCATTTACGAGTCACGGCCAAACGTCACTGCAGATGCCGCCGCAGTTGCAATGGCTTCAGGAAATGCAGTCATTCTGCGAGGAGGAAAGGAAGCAGCTTACTCAAGTAGAAGAATTGTTGAAAGCATTCGTCAGGCGATCTCTGTAAGTGGCCTACCAACTGATTGCGTTCAACTTGTTGACATTGCAGATCGTGAGGCTGTTGGTGCTTTTCTTCAGTTCGACAATCTGATCGATCTTGCAATTCCACGTGGTGGCGAGGGCCTCATCCGCCGGGTCTGCGCTGAAGCACGCATGCCAGTCCTTAAACATTTCAGTGGAAACTGCCATGTGTACGTCGACAAATCTGCTGATCTTGATATGGCTGAAAGAATTTTAATTGATGCCAAATGTCAACGCATGGGTGTCTGTAACGCAGCAGAATCACTTTTAGTACACGGATCTGTTGCACAAGAATTCCTTCCTCGAGTAGCCGAGCAACTCCGATCGCGGAATGTTGACATGCTTGGGGACAAAGCTACCCGTGAAATTCTTCCTGAGGTAGGATTAGCGACTGAATCAGATTTCGCAACGGAATTTCTTGGCCCGAAACTTTCCATAGGTGTTGTCCGTTCAATTGATGAGGCCATTAAGCATATCAATCAGTTTGGTTCTCGACATACTGACGCAATCGTAACTTCGGAGGAATCTGTTGCTGAAAGATTTGCCGCTCAGGTTGATACCGCAGTTATACTCGTCAATGCAAGCACTCGTTTCAATGATGGTGGCGAACTTGGGCTTGGTGCAGAAATTGGAATTTCAACAGACAAACTTCATGCGCGTGGCCCATGCGGCCCGAGGGAATTGACCACCTACAAGTATGTCGTTATGGGAAATGGACAGACAAAAGGGTTGTAATCAAGACTCAACTGGAGAATTCGATGAACCAGAAAAAAGAGGAAACACCAAGACATCGACTTCGGGCGGTCGCTTTTGTCCTTTTTTTAACAACGTGTTCAATAGTTCTCTTTGCGCAAGGTCCTCCCCGCATGCGGAAACATAGAGTTTCTGAAGCAAAGACCCTGGAACTCGTTCCAGCAAACAAAAAACCCCCTGCGACAAACCGTGTTCGAATAACTGAAAGAGATGGCTTTCGAGTCATCGAATCAAATGACATTCCAAAACATACCGTTGGAGAATTTCCAAACAGAGGTAATCCGAACGCCATTGCAGCACAGAGTTGGACAATTAAAATTCCACTGCAACCAGCCCCAAACGATACGATAACACCACTCCACCAAAGCACCAGCCACGGTCCACCGAACATGCCGTTCGGCGTTGGCATCAACGGCGTACTCTTTGAGCCAGGAACGGCCGAGTTCTGGATGGGTGATCGACATGCTGACTGGAACTACGAGGCACTCGGAGGAGCCGTTGGTCTAGGACTTGATTCCAATCATGCTCATGTCCAGCCTGGTGGCATCTATCACTACCACGGCCTTCCTACCGGACTTCTCGAAGAACTCAATTTTCCTGCAGGCAAAGAGGACCACAACAGGCACTCGCCGCTCATTGGCTGGGCAGCGGATGGATTTCCTGTGTATTACGCCTTTGGTTACAAACAAGCAGAAGACCCAAAAAGTGGTATCGCAAAACTCACGACGAGTTTCCAATTAAAAAAAGGTGAGCGACCAAGCGGAAGTGTGGGGCCCGGTGGTCGATATGACGGGGCTTTTATTCAAGATTATGAATTTGTTGCAGGCACTGGTGAGCTGGATGAGTGCAATGGACGATTCTGCGTCACACCTGACTTTCCCGAAGGAACCTATGCCTACTTTCTCACAGACGCCTGGCCAGTTATTCCCCGCGGTTTTCGTGGAACTCCTGTCTTGCTCAAGGAGAGGAGACATGGTGCACATCCGAGGCCTCCCCGTTAATAGCCATGAGTGATCAGAGTCTTTACCAGCACCAACTCACAGGCCGAATCGATTGCGCACAACTTGTGGCACGCCGATATCAATAACCTGAATCCTGCCTGTATAAAGACTCGCATCAGTCGTCGTAAACCCCTGCTTGGATGCAACAAAGGTCAGCGTATCATCAGCCTGAACACAAGATCCGCATGGTGTTCCACTATCGCAATCAAACCCTGACGGCACATCAACAGAGATAACATGAGGCCGCGGATCAATTTTTGTTCTTGCCAAAATTGAGTCAATTGCAGCTTTTGAATCACCTCTCGCGACATCCCTTGTACCTGTTCCAAGAATTGCATCAACGATGCAGGTCGCCGAATTCAATGCATTCTTCCATAGTTCTGCGGAAGCTCCAGCAAGACATACATGGTCTATTCCTGATCGATTGATAATTTCAAAATTTGTCAATGAATCTCCCCTAAAACGTTGCGGAGGTGTTGCAAGCACTACCCGAACTTTGGCTCCTGCAAGTTCCAGATATCGCGCAATGACTAAACCATCTCCGCCATTATTTCCAGGGCCCACCACGACAACTATATCTTGGTCTGAAATCGAATTGAAAAGACGTACTATAACTTCACTCGCATTGCGGCCAGCATTTTCCATGAGCACAATACCCGGGACGCAATATTCCTTCATTGCGACT
>NZNR01000070.1 GCA_002694955.1 Planctomycetaceae bacterium | reverse complement strand
TTCTTGGGCCTTTAGTAAATCTACTCGATAATTCCTGCAAGCGGACCACCTCTCTTGCAGAGGTGATCAATTCTTTTCTCCACAGCAGAATCTTCTTGGACGGGTGGAGCGTGATGCGGCTTGAGTCGAGCATCTATGACGAGTGGCCCTGCACAGCCCCAATGTTTTTGAAAAATCGTCTCTCGGACACCATGGACATCAGTTGCCGGATTGGATCTTGTAAATGTGATCCATAACAGATTTTCCAGAGTTGCTGCAGTGAATTCACTGTTATCTGTAATTATGATTAGTGGCCATTGAAGTAGGTCATCTTGTTGATCAATCGAATGTGTGAAATGGTGAATGTCTCGCGTCCAGTGAGATTGCTTCGTTACATTCCAAATCGCATTGTCGTCTGGTGCAACAAGGGAAGGTCGTGGTTCGATGGGTGGGCCTGTGACAGCAAGTACGCCGGGTATGCATGCAAAGGGTTTCGAGAAACCAGCCGGAAGTTGAATGTTCCCCGAGACTTCGTTTGGTAGTTCTCGGACTGATTGACCACGGGCGGCTACAACTAACTTTGATCCGTTGTTAAAGCCGTTGCCAGAATAATCGAGAGTATCAATGGTTGTCTCTGTATGAAAATGACAATCCCTTCGCCAGTCCACTCGTTGCAAGAGATGGCTAAAAAATTGTTGTACGTTTTGAGCATCGAGGTTAGGGTCATCTGCCTGATTGACTATAAACAGGTACTTCGCCAAAGAAAGCTGCCCCTGTCCGAGTATAGATGAAGCCTGGGTAAGTAGCTCGGCCGGTCGAGATGAATTCTTCCACGGCAAATAACGCTCGCTACCAACAGCCAGAAGAAGTGGATGAACACCTGCTGCGTCAACAGCATGGATACTGGATATTCCTGGAAGTACGGTTGGAATAATAGGACCGGTGATTTCATGAACAAGCCAGCCAAACATCGTATCTTCCTGAGGCGGACGCCCCACCACTGTAACGGGCCAGATGGCATCCTCTCGTTGCCAAACATGCTCAACTTGAATGACTGGAAAGTTATGTTGCCGAGCATAGTAACCGAGGTGGTCACCAAATGGACCCTCTGGTTTTGTGAGATCAGGAGTGATCGTGCCCTCAATAACGAAATCAGCATCTGCATAAATAGAAGGCCGTCCCTTGCGGTGAATCATTGGTATGCGATGGCCTGCCAAAGCACCGGCAAATGTAAGTTCAGAAAGACCCTCTGGTAACGGCATCATTGCAGAGACTGCCATGGCGGGCGTTCCTCCAACGAAGATGGCGACTTTAAGTGGCTCTGCTCGTGCAATTGCTGCAGCATGATGCACACCAATTCCTCGATGTATCTGATAATGCATGCCAACTTCGTTTTCCTCGTAGTGATTCCCACGCAACTGAACTCGATACATGCCAAGATTCGATGTCTTTATTGAGGGCGCATCCGGATGTTCTGAATAGACCGCTGGCAGCGTAATGAATGGACCACCATCACCCGGCCAGCCGGTTACGCCCGGAAGGCTTGCGAGGGGAACATCACGATTGAGGACGCCTCCACTACGAACCTTTCGCGGAATCATGCTGAGAGCGTCAAGAGGGCTTCGCCAATATCGTAAAGGGTTCTCCAAGGCAGATTTTGGGTCAATCTTTAGTTCGACTAGCCTTCGTACGCGATCAAGAGTGTCAGAAAATAATCTTTCAACACGTTTCTTTGTTCCGTATAGATTTGTAAGTATTGGATGTGAAGTACCCAGAGCAGATGTGAATAGGAGAGCTGGGCCTCCAGACCTAAAAAGTCGTCGTTGAATTTCAGCTATTTCCAGGTGCGGGTCAATCGGGTGATCAATCTCAATGACTTCTCCTTCTCCCCGAAGAGTTTCGACGCATTGACGAAGTGTTTTAAATCCCATGCAAGCCTCCATAGGTATAGTAGCGTCAAGTATATTCTCGGTTGTTAGAATCTATGAAGATAGTTGCTGTTGCCATGATCTGCTTAGCTGGATGGTAAGGTAGTGATTATGCCCGATTTATTTAGTGCTACGCGAAAGGAAAACGTTGATCGAGTCGCTCCCCTAGCGGCTCGAATGAGGCCCCGCAGGATAGCCGATTACGTTGGGCAGTTGCAGATCATTGGTCCTGGAAAGCTTTTAAGGCGATTAATTGAGGCTGACCGGCTCGGCTCAATCATTCTTTACGGTCCTCCCGGAGTTGGCAAAACAACTCTTGGTGAAATTATTGCAACCGAGACAAAGCGGCGATTTGTAGAACTGTCTGCAACAGCCTCTGGAGTGAAAGAGCTCAGGGACGTCATTGAGAGCGCACGGCGTCGATTAGAAGACGATGCATGCCGAACTTGCTTGTTTATTGATGAGATTCATCGTTTTAATAAATCTCAGCAAGATGTTTTGCTTCCAGATGTTGAAAATGGTGTTATTGCATTGATTGGAGCAACAACACAAAACCCTTTTTTTGCACTGACTCCTGCTCTGGTGAGTCGAAGTCGTATTTTTGAACTTCAAGCACTTGAGCCTCAGGAGATAAAAAGAATTATCCAACATGCACTTGCCGATAAAGAAAACGGTTTTGGTTTGCAGGAAGTTAATCTGGATCCGAAGGCACTTGATTTCCTCGTAGAAACTGCTGACGGCGATGCTCGTCGAGCACTTGGTGGGCTGGAGGTTGGAGTACTTTCGTCCACGGATCGTCCGTTAGTCTTTACGGAGGAACTTGCCCGTGAGAGTGTGCAGCGGAAGGCCATGGTCTACGACTCAGGAGATACACACTACGATTGTGCAAGCGCTCTTATAAAGAGTATTCGAGGCAGTGATGTAGATGCAGGAATATACTGGTTGGCCCGCATGCTTGAAGGTGGCGAAGATGTACGGTTTTTAGCTCGACGGCTCGTCGTTTTGGCCAGTGAAGACATTGGGAATGCCGACCCCCGTTCACTACTTACTGCAGTAGCTGCTATGCAGGCAACTGAGTTTGTGGGTTTGCCAGAATGTCAGTTTGCGCTGGCTCAAGCTGTTTCATATCTTGCACTCGCACCAAAAAGTAATGCGTGTGCACGAGCTATTTCAGATGCTCGTCACGAGGTTCGTGAAAAATCGATTCTGCCTGTTCCGAGGCACTTGCAGGACAAGCATTACTCAGGTGCAAAAAGACTTGGTCGCGGTGAGGGCTACACATATGCCCATGACGCTGCTGATGCGATTGCAAAACAAGACTATCTTGGAGTGGAGAGACACTACTATCAGCCAACTAGTCGAGGCTTGGAACGAGACCTTGGTGAACGGTTGGCTGAAATCAGGCGGCGCTTGAAGGAATCGCATCAGTTGCCCGTGAATCTTTCAGGGAGCGAAGTTCATGAACAAGATCTTGGGTAAGAAACTTCTCGAGGGCAGCCAGGCTTCTTGCTACTATGGCGCCATCAATAACTCGATGGTCGGCAATTAGTGTGACAAGGCACTTGCCGTCTGCCTCAATTGGACGGTATGAAATACTTGTTGTGCAAAGTGTTGGATGAAAGTGATTGCTTGCTCCGTAGCCCGCAAGTGCCGAAAGACTAAAAGTACCAATGCGTGAAGATCTTTTATGAGAAGTTGATCGAAGATTCCAACGAAGAACTGCTCTTCGGAGAAAACCTGGCAGCATTTCGAGTTCACATTGACGTTTGAAAAGTTCTTGGATTGGCTTGTTACAACACTCGTCAATAAAGCGTTGTATCTCAACAAGTGACAGTGTTTCTGGTTGATGAAGACGAGCCCAGCAAAGTTGTTCGGTGTCGTTTTCTTTACGGTTGATTGCCACGGTCGCAACAATCTGATTAGTTGTTGCAATGCGAGGCCAAAGCCCCGGTAGGAACCAGCTTCTCAGCTCAGGTGTTCCTTGAACAACTTTGCTGTAGGCCTTTAGGAATATTGCTGCCCAGCCTATTCGTTGGTCGCAGGCTGCCCTTGCTTCACGAAGGCTTGTGAGACTGCACCACCGATCAACAGGAAATAGTGGTATGTCTTTTGCCAGCATTGCAATGTCAGCAACACAACTGCGGTGTCCATCGCAGGGAACTGTAGCAACGGAAGAGTGATGCATAGTCTGGAGCTGCTCGGGCTAAAGGAGGTCAAAACGGTGGATGAAACGTAACTTTGACTGGGCTCATTGAAACGATTCCACGCTTCCAGGGGAATGCCAGAATTTTTCTTTCGAGAAAAGGGTTTTGTAGCCCACTGTTTTCATCGAAAAGTTTGGTAGAATCGTGGGGGCTATGGTGGTTGTAGCTCAGTTGGTTAGAGCGTCGGTTTGTGGTACCGAAGGTCGCGGGTTCGAATCCCGTCATCCACCCTTTTCATTCAATGGGGTAAACAATGGCGAATCCTATCTACCGACCGTGGTTCGATGCGGCAACTGATTCTCCTTTATTAACCGAGTATGCTCGTAAACTAGATTCCTTTAATGGGGTGCTCGCTGACCGAAAGGTAGAACTTGCTGAACTCGAGGCTCAAGAGAAGCGAGTCGTAGATCTTATGAAAGAGGTAGAGCCTCTGCTGGAACCAGAAGTATATGAGAAGGTGACTGAGCTACTCTGTGAGATTACTTCGTATGACATGATGTCGGCTTTTCATCTTGCTTCCAAAGCTCGTGCTGGGCGCACGTTCAAATCAAAAACTGAGACTTAATAAACAGTGCTGCTGGTTTTTACTTACAGTCATTATCGGTGTAGTCTCCCGATTCCTTATAGTTGGAAGTAAAGTCTCTCTAGTAAGATAATCGGTCTTCAATTTTTCACTCAGGATAATTTGTAAAGCAGTCGCTATGGCAAAGAAAGTAATGAAACGCAGTGCTGGTGCAACCGCCACTCTTCCTCCAATTGATCGGAAAACCCGCAAACTGATTGTTGGCTTGGCGAATGAGGTCGAGAAAGCTGCAGAAAGGCGGCGTGATCCACATCTGGATATTCCAACGAGAAGCCTTTCGAATGTTCGTTTTAATAAGTCACGAAAAATAATTGAAATGGGTGGCCAGAAGAATAGAAGACACCTGTTCAATCTCAGTCAAGCAAAGAGTTATATGCAAACGCTCCTTGTAGCTACAGGTTGCAAATCACTTATAGACCAGCAGAAGACAACGAGTATTCGAGGTCTGTATTACCTACTCAAGCATACGATTGAGGGGACGAGAGAAGAGACCTTCGGTACCCAGGATGAATGTGATCCAATCATTGAAGATCTTGAAGTGACGCTTGAGAGTCTCCGGGAGCAACTCCATGTTTATGCAAGTAATCGTGGCGGTATGGTCGGTCCGATTAAACTAATCGATTCTGGGGATGAGATCGACTGTTCGCGAATGGGGTCGGGTGGTTACAGTATTCCCTCAATTGTTGAGGAAGAGGTTATTCGTTTCAAGAAATGCACTGCAAAATTTATTCTTCATGTCGAGAAAGATACAGTGTGGCGGAGATTTAACGAAGATAAGTTCTGGAGGAAGCACAACTGCTTATTGACACATGGCGGTGGCCAGCCACCACGCGGTGTGCGTCGCATGCTCTATCGGCTTCATCATGAACTGAAACTGCCAGTCTATTGCTTACTTGATAATGATCCTTGGGGTTATTACATCTACTCTGTGTTGAAGCAGGGTTCGATTAACCTTGCGTACGAATCAAAGCGAATGGCTATTCCTTCAGCACGATTTCTTGGTTTGCGGTCGATCGATTACGAGAAATGCAAACTGGCTCCCAGTGTTCAAATCGCACTGAGTGAATCAGATGTAAAAAGAGCGAAGCAGATTGCTGCGTATCCTTGGTTCGCAGCAAAGAAAGCATGGCAGAAAGAAATCCATAAGATGCTCTCAAATGGCTTTAAATTGGAGGTAGAATCTTTGATTTCAAAAGACATTAGCTATGTGACTGAGGTCTATACACCAGAACGGCTCGCTGATCGCGACTGGTTAGACTAGTTAGTAATATCGAGTACGCTGTTCTCTGATCTTTTGCTCGTCTCGGCTCTCTCGTTAGCATCGAACGTCGTCAGCGCGACCGATGAGCCCAGTTCGTTGAATCTGTCGTGGCGGGCTCAAGGTATCAGAGCCTTTTTCCATGTGTCCAAATTGATTTGAAACTGGTGGCCTGCCAAAAAATTCAGCTATCCGCCCAACAACAGTCGCCTGCTCGGTTGGTTCAAGTTCGGCAAAAATTGGAAGGGCGAGTGTTTCATTTGCAGCTTGTTCGGTAATAGGCAGATCACCGACTTTCCAGCCAAGGTTAGCGAAGCATTTTTGTAAATGAAGTGGGACCGGATAATAAATTTCTGTTCCGACCCCGCTTGCTATTAAATGCTCCCGTAGTGCATCTCGCTTGCCATTTACCACACGGATAACGTATTGATTCCAAACATGTCTTCCACGGGTATCAATTTTTGGTGTTGTAATGACATCTTCCAATTCACAGTGCTTGACCATTTCTGTGTACCGAATGGCATTATGCGCACGCTTTGTTGTCCATTGATCGAGGTGTGGGAGTTTGATGCGAAGGACCGCGGCTTGGAGTGAATCTAGTCGACTATTGATGCCAACAACATCGTGATAGTAACGAGGCTCCATGCCATGAACGCGGAGTTTTCGAAGATCGTCTGCTAGGTCATCACGTGTGGTTGTGAGAAAACCTCCATCACCAAAGCCGCCAAGGTTTTTGGTAGGATAGAAACTGAAGCATCCCATGTCACCGAGTCCGCCACTGCATCGTCCGTGCCACGTAGAGAGTATTGACTGAGCGGCGTCTTCAATAATTGGAATGCCAGCCCCGTTTGCGATCGGTAGAAGAGCATCCATATCAACCGTCTGCCCAAAGAGATGGACTGGGATGATAGCGCGTGTTCGAGAAGTAATTCGGCGCGATACATCATCAGGATCTATGAGAAATGTGTTCGAGTCGATATCTGCAAATATAGGTGTTGCGCCGAGACGAGTGACGGCACTCGCTGTTGCGAAAAAAGTGTAGCTAGGCAGTATTACCTCATCACCCGGCTCAATGCGAAGAGCCATCAATGCGAGTAGCAGAGAGTCGCTTCCAGATGCNCAGCCGATGACATGAGGTACGTCGAGAACAGTNGATAATTCATTCTCTAATGCTGCGACATCAGGCCCTAGGACGAAGCGGCCAGATTCGCAGACGTCATCTATGACCTGCCGGAATTTTTCTCGAAGCGGACCATTCTGTCGGTCAATAGCAAGGAGAGGGACTTTTGGAAGAAAGCTAGTTGATTCGGATAAATTGTCGTTTGAATCAGAACTGGAACCGGTTGTCATCGCTTCGTATTCTCCGCTAGGCAGGTAGGCTCGTTTCGGAAGAAGATTCGAGTCCCTTACCTCGGTAAATCGTCATATTGAGTCCGGGATCACCACCTCTAAATTTCACTTTTTACCTCGTAGGCCCCGGGTTTACCGACGGGTATTCCAAGTGGTGAATATTTTGCAAGCGGGCTGAGTGTCAAGATCAAGCTTGGCCAAAGTGAGGAGAGGAGGCTTGGGAAGACTTGGTGGTTTGACAGCGATGGCCATTGCACTCTACATTCACGCGTAGTTGTGTGGGGTGTTCCGCACCAAAGCATCGTTTCTCTTGGTGGAATGTTGCCACTCGATTGAGTGGTATAATATTCTAGAGAATCGAGAACACGAGTTCCTGNCGAGTGTAATTCAAGTTGCAATAAAATCTTTGCCAAGCAACATCGAATGCCATTGTGCTGCAGGACTCCAATTCCTTCATCGTATGAAAACCGGCGGAGCGGATGGGTTCCACGACCGTCATTGACTTAAGACAAATCGCGAAGCAGCTTGGATTGCCTGAGNCAGGTGTCCTTGCGGCTGTGCAGCTAATTGATGAGGGAAATACCATTCCCTTTATTACGCGATATCGCCGAGATCAGACAAACGGTCTCGATGAATTACAACTGCGGAGTATTACAAATGCAGTTGGTAAGGCACGTCAACTAGCCGATCGAAAACAGACGATCCTNCGAACTATTGAAGGGCAGGGGAAATTAGCACCTAGATTGCGTGAGGAAATCGAAGCGGCAGAGAATAACAAGGTTCTTGAAGATCTCTATCTCCCGTTTAAGCCAAAACGACTTTCACTTGCGGAGCAAGCGAAACAAAAAAGATTAGAGCCACTCGCTCAGGAAATAATCACGGCAGATTCTCTGGCATTAGACCTAGAGAAGCGAGCGGCAGATTTTGTTGATGATGACTCTGGTGTTGCTTCTGCAGCAGACGCACTCCTTGGNGTGGGACATATCATTGCTGATCTTTTCAGCTCACGTGCAGACGTCCGCCAGCGTTTACGCAAACTTCTATTTCAAAAAGGGCGCTTGCGTAGCCTCCGGATCGAAACTCCGGGTAAGGCTCTGACGAAAACAGCGAAGCACTTTAGAGACTATTTTGATTTTGACGAGCACCTCCAAAAAGTACCTCCGCACCGTGTCTTGGCAATGAATAGGGGTGAAAGAGCAAAGATTCTCCGAGTTCGCGTCGAGGGCCCTGTCGAAGAGATTCAAACAATAGTGGAAGGACTCGTTATTCCGACGGGTCACCCTCATGCAGATTTTCTGAAAGGCTGTTGTAGGGATGCGTTGTCGCGGCTGCTTCTGCCTAGTCTCGAAAGAGAAGTACGTCGCGAGATGACGGATGCCTCTGAAGAGCACGCAATTACAGTTTTTGCTCGAAACTTAAGAAACCTACTGTTACAACCTCCAGTAAAGGGCCAAGTCGTTCTTGCTANAGACCCTGGATTCAAAAGTGGTTGCAAAGCAGTTGTGCTTGATTCCTGTGGCAATCCTTTAGCTCGTGACATCCTTCATATTGTGGGTAAGGCTGAACAGAAAACTACAGCAGCAGCTCGAATAGTTGAGCTCGTTCGCGAGCACAGCTGTAATGTGATCGCTGTGGGGAATGGGACGGCAGGTCGAGAAGTAGAATCTCTGCTTTCAGAACTCATGGTGGGTGACTTGCAAGAGCACAATGTCGCCTATGTGATCGTTAATGAGGCAGGAGCTAGTGTTTATTCGACAAGCCAGTATGCAAGAGAGGAGTTGCCTGGCTTCGAAGCAGCTTATCGTGGTGCAGTATCAATCGGTCGTCGGTTACTCGATCCACTCTCAGAACTTGTGAAAATTGAGCCTGCAAATATTGGTGTTGGCCTCTATCAGCACGACGTCAAGGCCCGTCATCTTCATGCATCCCTCGATGCGGTTGTTGAAGGNTGTGTTAATTATGTTGGAGTCGATGTCAATACGGCGAGTCCTGCACTTTTGCGTTATGTTGCCGGCTTAAACCAGTCTGTTGCCAAAGGAATCATTGACTGGCGAGCATCAAAGGGGCCGTTCACTTCACGAGAGCAATTCCGTGAAGTACCAGGTTTTGGTGATGCGGCGTATGTGCAAGCAGTTGGATTTCTGAAGATATCAGAAGGTATAAATCCACTGGATGCGACCCGAATTCATCCAGAAAGCTACGAGGTCGCCGAGAAACTTTTGGAGAAGATTGATGCATCTTCAGCCGAACTCGTTGACCGTGAGAAGCATCAGAAAATATCAGANGCANTTAGCAGAATAGACCTGGTATCTATNGCTGCTGAATTAAGTGTTGGCCAGCTATTGCTTGCAGATATTGTTGAGCAGTTTCTGCAACCTGGTCGAGATCCCCGTGAGGATTTGCCTGAACCCTTGTTCAAGCAAGGTGTACTCAAGTTTGAAGATCTTGAGGTCGGTATGGAACTACGAGGATCGGTGNTGAATGTTGTNGATTTTGGTGCCTTCGTCGATATTGGCCTACATGACAGTGGGCTCGTGCATGTGAGCCAGCTCTCGAGTGGATATATACGGGATCCGTACGCAGCTGTTGTTGTCGGTCAAGCTGTCAAGGTCTGGGTTCTTGAACTTGACAAGAATCGNCGTCGTGTCGCTTTGACAATGATTAGGCCTGGAATAAAACCNGCACGTGGAACAAACAAAACGCGGTCGCAGAACGCTGACAAGAAGTTTCCGAAGAGCGGCACGCATAAGAAGTCCGGGGAGGAAAAGAAGTCACGTGATGCTCGGGGACAGCGAAAACCAGCGGGTGGTCCAAGGAAGGGCAAGAAACATGATCGCGGACCTCGTACCTATACCTCTCGTCCTGATCGAAAAGTAGCAAAACCGCTGACTGATGAGATGAAGACTGGTCAGGCACCATTGCGAACATTTGGAGATTTGAAACAGTTCTTTGATATTCAAACCAGTACGGATGGTTCAGAGGCAGAAAAGGATTCGAAAAAAAAGAAGTCAAACAAAAGTCCNGCCAAAGTTGATCCTGTAGTTGGCTCTGTAGAACCNAAAGAACATTCCAAAGCACAAGATTCGTTGGGTGAGTATTCTGTGGATCGCACAGGAACTGAGGAAATTGAGGGCACCTCTACGGGTGCAGAATCTACAGTGAAGCCAATTTCATCACAAAACACTGAAGAAAATCTGACTGAGCAATCGGTAGAAAATCTTATANCTGAAGATTCCGATGAAGCTTTACCAAAGCTCGAGCAACAGTCAGGTCAAAATGTCCAGAAGGATGCACCGCAGTAACGCCTGCACGCCTACCGTTCACGAAATGTTATGCGACCTTTTGTCAGATCGTAAGGAGAAAGTTCAACTTTAACTTTATCTCCAGGAACGATTCGGATAAAGTTCTTGCGCATTTTTCCTGCCACGTGAGCATTGACAATATGGCCACCTTCGATCTGTACCCGGAACCGAGTGTTTGCCAGNGCCTGTGTCACAACGCCATCAACTTCGAGTGCTTGTTCTTTTTCCGCCATGGGAATCCTGTGGGAAATGAGTAATAGTTTTTATCGACTCTATCCTGCCTGATGAAAAACGTCCAGTCGGNTCGCAGTCTTACTCGTCAACGGCAACCGGAACNGCATCTGACGCCTTCCATCGCAGGTAAGCGTCGAGAAACCCATCGAGATCACCGTCTAGTACACTCTGGAAGTTTCCTGCGTAATGGCCGGTCCGCTGATCCTTCACTCGCTGGTCTGGGTGGAGGAAATAATTTCGAATTTGAGAACCAAACCCCGTTTTTGGCTGCAGCTTGTATTTAGNGAGTTGTTCGGCCTCACGTTTTTCTTCTTCNAGTCGTGCAAGTCGAGAGCGTAACATTTTAATGGCGGTGGCTCTGTTTTTGTGTTGACTGCGTTCACTTTGGCATTGAACCACAATTCCAGTNGGAAAGTGGGTTAACCGAATGGCACTCGAGGTTTTGTTGACGTGTTGGCCCCCAGCACCACTTGCCCGAAAGACATCTTCTCGAATATCTTCGTCCTTGATTTCAATGTCAGTGTCGTCATCACTTATTTCTGGTGAGACATCAACGGCTGCAAAACTGGTTTGCCGTTTTCCTTCTGCATTAAATGGGCTAATTCGCACCAGTCGGTGGATACCCATCTCTCCGCGGAGGTATCCATAGGCCCATGGTCCTCGTATTGCAATAGTTGCATTTTGAATGCCTGCAACGTCATCGTCCTGTCTGTCAAGTAGTTCAACCGTAAGTTCTCTTTTGTTGGCCCACGCTGTATACATGCGCAGCATCATTTCNGCCCAGTCATTTGCATCTGTACCGCCATCTCGAGCATGAATTGATACAAGGGCNTCACAGGAGTCGTGCGGTCCACTTAGTAGAGACGTTAACTCCAATTGATCGACAAGACCCTCAACTCTGATAACTTCGGCAGTGAGTTCACTTTCCAATGAGTCATCTTCTTTAACTAATTCAACAAGTGCTTCGAGGTCATCCGAGGCAGAGATCGATTCATCGAGTGGTTTTAGAACTGANTTCAGCTGCTTAAGTTTAGCAACAGTTACTTGAGCAGCTTCACTGTCATCCCAAAAATCAGCCTGAGACATTTGAGACTCGAGCTTAGCTGCTGATTCGGTTCGACCAGCGTAGTCAAAGAGAGTCTCGTAGCTGAAGGAGGCGGCCACAGACTTCTTCTACACGATGAAATAGTGATGTATCCATGGTGATGATTGTAGAGTGCGGCATGACCCAAGAGAAAGAGCCCATTTATTTTCAAGCACAGTGTGCAACATTTTTGTCTCGAGGTGTTATCGGCGCTCGATAATATTGCCGGGTAAACGAGTGACTANCCTGCGGATTTCGAANGCTGCACANGCTGCAAGAATACGAGAAGGNTGAATATTCATGTATTCAACNACTGCATCAATCGTGGTTTTCTTGGTCGGGTCCAAAGTCGCATCAATCGCGGCAAGCACACTCTGCTCAAATATATCAAGTTGCAATTCCGCTGGTTTGTGAATATCACGTCCGTCNGGAGCCCGGACCTTTTTGTGTAATGGGCCAAGNTCATCGAGTATTTCATCGATACATGTTACAAGTGTGACGCCATCACGGATAAGGCTATGGCACCCTGCTGACATCCTGCAATCTACGGGTCCAGGAAGAGCAAATACGTCACGTCCCTGTTCTCCTGCNAGCCTCGCAGTNATGAGTGCACCTGAACGTTGAGAAGCTTGTATCACAATGGTGCCGAGGGAAAGCCCTGATACNATTCTATTTCGCCTNGGAAAAGCCGATGCCTGCGGTGGAGTTGTTGGCGGAAGTTCGCTGACTGCCGCTCCATGACAAATAACATCTTCGACCAAATGTTGATGTTCGCGTGGGTAGATGTTGTGCAGGCCGCTCCCTAGTACTGCAATTGTGCGTCCGCCTGCATTGATAGCTCCACGATGTGCAGCAGCATCGATACCACGGGCCAAGCCGCTAACGACTGTCAAGCCAGCATGAGCAAGGCCTTCAGCAAAAGCGTGTGCAATTTGCAGCCCAGCTTTTGTAGCGTGGCGAGCACCAACAACCGCGATCGCGAGACCATCACAGTGCTCAAGTGTTCCGCGAACAAAAAGCATGTCAGGTGGATCAGGAATTTGAGAAAGTAGTTCAGGAAATGCAGGGTCCGTATCCAAGATAATTGCGATACCATGCTGCTGGCAGTCATCGAGAATACGAGATGCTTCGTCGTTTGTGCTACTCGTTGAGATTGCAGATGCGAGGCGGTGCCCAACTCCATGTAGGCTTTCAAGTGAAGATGTGCTCTCTTGGAGAACGCGAGATGCTGAGCCAAATCGACCAATCAGTCGCCGTCTTAGAATTGGGCCGAGGCCAGGTATCGTCGCAAGCCTGAGTCTATCGAGCACGTGTTGTTCACGGGAGAGCAGTGGATCTTCCTGAATTTGTGAATACGGCATCTCGCATCCCTGTAACTTGCATGTGTACTCGTGTACACTATACGCGTTTTCTGTGAAGATGCAATGAATGTCTCAGGCGGCCCTATATGGCCCGTATGAGGCAAGATTCCGGGTCTCTATTTTGCAGCCTTGAGTTCAGCTAAGTGTTGAGCAGTATCAACAAGGCGATCCCAATTTTCTTCAACGTAATCTGGTGGACCACCCATCTGCGAGACTGCTACAGCGACCTCCTCGGTCGGTATCATCTCAATCGCGTCCCAAGGGCAGACTTTCAAATCATAGGGATTTGTCTTTTTCCCCGGGATATGGACGCACACTTCGCAACCAACGCATCGTTCAATGTCAATTTCACACCAACTCTGCAGATTGTGAAACTGATCATACTGTTGCACCTTAAAAATGCAGTCCACGGGACAGACCTCGAGACAACTCTCACAGCCAGTGCAGTTATCAGCATTGATCACTGCTAATTCCTTCGGAAGTTTTTTTCTTGGGCCCTGCTTTGCCATAAGTTTTCTATCGGAATTTGAGTGCGGATTCGTGAACCATTGTATTGTAGCGGTGAGAATTCCTTCGACCAAATCAAATTGCTAGGGTACGAACACTATTCACGCTTAAACGGTGGAAATACTGGTTTTTTCTAATTTCGCAAGGTGTTGTATCGCTCACGAGAGATCAGATTTCTGTGTTTTGTATCCTCCCATTGCGACAAAAATGACTACGAGTGAGTGTCAACAATCGTTTCTACGAAATCCATCTTTATAATGAATGAGGGATTGACTCACCCGAGAATAAGTCCTCTGCAGTCTGCCGGGTCCGAACAAGTTGCGATTTGCCGCCGTCGATGAGGACTTCAGCAGGAAAGGGCTTTGAGTTGTAGTTGCTTGCCATGACGAATCCATATGCACCGGCGACCCCAATAACAAGGAGATCACCGACACGGGCAGGAGGGAGTTCACGAGTGGATACGAAGCCACCTTCTTCCTGAGTAAAGATGTCCCCGGATTCACAAAGTGGGCCACCGATTGCAACGGCTTCAAGTTCGTCCGGTGGTGTCGTAGATGTGGGGCAAAGATTCATCGGGTGATATGAGCCATACAGCACAGGCCGAGCAAGGGTCTGAAAGCCTGCATCAACCAAAAGATACTTTGTCGAACCTTGCCGCTTTATCGCCCTTACTTCAGTGACTAGGATACCCGCTTCAGCAGTCAAGTACCGTCCGGGCTCTATCTCAAGTCGGATTCGATGGCCAAAGGAATCTTCAAGACGCTTTCTGGTAGCATCCCATAGCCTGAAGTATTCTGATAGGTCAGCTCGGTGTTCACCTTTCCTGTACGGCACCGGCAGGCCGCCGCCTGCACTGATTGTCGTGAGGGAACGGCCAATGTTGTGGGCTGTCTTCTCAAGAGATTGTGCAACTGTTGCAAGATGGTCTAAATCCGCGCCGCTGCCAATGTGCATGTGGAGACCGGTTACGGCAAGTCCTGCCCATTCCGCGCGTTGAAGAACATCTGGAATAGCTTCATGCCAAATGCCATGCTTTGAGCCTTCTCCTCCCGTATTGGTTTTCTGGCTGTGACCATGTCCGAACCCTGGATTTACTCGAAGTGTGACGTTCGCACCTGGTACACGCTGAGCCAATTGCTCGAGCATGTCTGCCGATCCACAATTGACGTGAATGCCATGCCGAACAACAGCATCGAGGCTCTGATGATCGAAAATGTCGGCCGTGTAAACAATGGGATCTGCCGCAGTTAAATGGTCTTCCTCTGCCGGTACGCTTTTCGTTGAGTAGCCTGCAGCGATAGCTCTTGCAATTTCTCCATGGCTTACAGCATCTACGAGCACACCCTCGCGGCGTACAAGGTCAAGAATCGCAAGGTTAGAACACGCTTTCTGGGCAAAACGAATCGTGTCCCAGTCACGCAGGTCAGCACATCGCTGCCGGATTACAGACGCATCGTACGCGTAGAGTGGTGTTCCGTGAATTTTTGCCAGTTCCTGAAGGTCAATGCCAGCGAATTGCCGCTGAATGCCGCCAGTTTCGGTTGTATTGAATGTAGTATCAGTCATAACACCTATGTTTTTGCTTTCCGGAAAAGTGGAATACAACCTGATGAGTGCAAAACTATCGCTAAGTTTTTAGGAATATTAAAGTGTACCATCAAATTTTTTTCTCAAGGGCTATTCTGTGTGTTCTATGAGAGAAGACCCTGTTCAAACATTCGATTTTTCAAACTCAGCCAAATCTTCCCCATTGCCGTTGGTTTTGCCACCAAACGAGAATCACGGGAGGGAAAGGCTTCATCGAGATCGTCAACAATGAGCGCGCATTCGTTTGCAGCTATATCTCTTTCTAGGAACTTGCCTGACGACGTTCGCGGCTGGAGCAGTGGGTTGGCAACCGGTGGTTCTCGGTCTTTATGGTGGCCTGACAACTGATCTAACAGAGTATTGGTTTCGAGGTCTGATTTACATGCTTTCGGTGATGACAATTCTGACAGCACATGAAGCAGGCCACTTCGTTGCAGCCTATCGCCATCGAATTCCTGCAACACTCCCATTTTTTTTACCGTTGCCTGTGATGTTGACTGGGACTCTCGGCGCCGTAATTGGTATGGAAGGTTCCCGAGCAGATAGAAAACAATTGTTTGATATCGCCTTGGCTGGACCCCTCGCTGGTCTTTTTGTTGCTATTCCTCTTTTTGTGATTGGTTTGGTTTTCGCTCAACCAACAGACGCGAGCATTTTTTCTATGCCTTTACTCGCAACATGGCTTTTGCAAGTAATTCGACCAGAGTTACCAATCGGGCAAGTGCTTGCCCCGAATGCATTCTTGATGGCTGGGTGGGTTGGCTTTTTGGTAACTGGACTGAATATGATTCCCCTCAGCCAGCTCGATGGTGGGCATATTTGCCATGCGATTTTCGGGCGGAGTTCATGCTTGGTGGCCCGAAGTGTCCTCATCGGAGCGATCACCGCTATTATTTT
>NZNR01000069.1 GCA_002694955.1 Planctomycetaceae bacterium | reverse complement strand
CCCGGAGAAATCTCGTAGTCGTCTTCCATTGTCTCAAGGTCGACACCGGCAATCTCTGTTTTGGCATCTTTTGCCTTTGAGTCTTTTGCTAATTTGGCCTTGAGATCGCGGATATGCCCAACCGAAGCTCTTACAGTAAATTGGTTCCCAAGATACTTTTCGATGGTCTTTGCTTTCGCAGGACTTTCTACAATTACGAGCTCGTAGTCCCCGGAAGGGGCCGCTCGGGAAGATGTTTTGCTGCTTGTAGGAGCCCTGCGGGAGGTCTTTTTGGCCATGAATCTTGGGTGCAAATGGAGAAAAAGTGAATAATTTCTACGGATATCGGGATTGGCATCAAACTATCTGGCGATACAATTTCCGACCTAGTTCTTGTTAAACAGCGTTACCTTCCCCTAACTCTACTTGTCAAGCCTCAGTGGTTTTTCANCCCGTGGCGCTTCAGAAAAAGGCGGTTTTATGGCCGGATCATTCAACTTCTTCCGGAAATATCAGAAATCGATGCTCGTGGCTGTAGCCGTCTTGGCGATGCTGGCTTTTTTTGTATTACCTCCGTTTCTCCAGATGGGAGCGGGCTCGTCTTCGGCTGACCCAATTGTTGTGTCATGGAAGGGAGGAGGTGTTCGGGAAAACCAGCTCGAACGAGCAGTGGCTATGAGAACACTTGCAAACCGTTTCCTCATGCAGGCTGCTGCGGCAGCTGGTAGGGACCCGTCTCGACTACCCGCATTCCCCGAGGGAGAGGAATTGGTTGTCCGCGAGATGCTGCTTGCAAAAGAGGCTGAAAAAATTGGATTGACAGTCAGCAATACTGCGATCAACGAGTTTATAGCTGCTTGGACCAATAATATGGTCCGACAAGATCAGCTNGATGGAATTATNGCNGGGCTNCGTTATGGTCGTACACCGGTNNTGGCAGGTGACCTCTTTGAATCATTACGTACGGCCCTGGTTGCAAGGAATACNCTGCTGCTATTCCAAACAGGCTTTTCTGGTGATCCTCCAGGTTGGCGGTGGGACTTTTATAAACGACTTGAACAGTCAGTGACGATAAAGGCTTTTCCAGTTGAGGTTGAGAACTTCGCGATGTCAGTTGAGGCACCAAGTGAATCGGAACTAAAGGCTTATTTTGAAAAATTCAAGGATAACCTGCCGTCAGCAAGAAGTCCCGACCCTGGGTTCAAAGAGCCTCATCGAATTCGGTACGCATCACTGATGGCAGATCAAAAGAAGTTTGAAGATGAGGCAGGAAAGACGATAACAGAAAAAGATGTCGAAGATTTTTATGAGGAGAATAAGGAAGTTCGATTTCGTCAGTCACCCCCGGATCCTCCACCGTCCCAAGAGCCGCCTACAGATTCAAGTGATCANAAAAGTGNATTGAAAGAGGAAAAAAGTAGTAACGNTAAAAATTTACCAGCTGAGAATCCTGACTCTCCAATTCAAGCAAAGCAAGACACAAAAGAAGAGATGTCGGAGGAAAATTCTGAGCAGAAGGATAAAGCAGGTAAGCCATCGGAATCAGATAGCAGTTCAGCAAAAGGTAAAACACGAGTGTTGCCAGTTGCTTTTCAGGNGAACGAAGACACGAGCGANACAGATNCAACTCCCNAAGACAAAGANCAGCCACCTGATGAAAAACCTATCACCGGAAATGCAATTCCGGANTCCGTTGANGGACAGCCAGCGGGAAGCGACATGGCTGATAAAGAAAAAAATGAGTCAGCAGAGTCCTCTGAGCCAAAGATGACATTTCAGCCACTCGAAGATGTTGCTGAACAAATTCGGCAGGACATTGCCCGACAACGCGCTACCGAAACAATCGATACAATTTTTTCAGCAATTGCTGCAGATTTGAATGCGTACGCTGAGGATAGAGCTCTCTGGATTGCACGTGGAAAAGAGGGTGACAAAGAGCCAACTCCACCCGACGTGAATAAAATTGCTGAAAAGCAATCACTCGTTGCGGTGGAGTCAGATTGGGTGACTGTGAATGAAGCTAATGAGGGTGGGGGTATAGGAACGAGTTTTGACTTTGTGCCAGATCCNACAAGTCGGTTCGGCATTCGCCAGCAGCGATGGCTTGAAACGATGTTTGCCGATGGGACGATAACCCTACGCCCTGTAACGTCGCGGGATGCTGAAGGAAACCGTTATTTCTCTTGGAAGCAAGATGATCAGGAAGAGCGAGTCCCCACCTTTACCGAGGCTCGTAGCAATGTTGAAAAGGCATGGAGAATTGTTGAGGCTCGTCCCCTTGCCNTAACGCAGGCGAAGAATCTTGCTGCAAAGGTTGATGAAAAAGGGTTTGCCGAAGCCGTGTCTAAGGATGAGTTAGAGGCAGTTCGGGAGATTGGCCCATTTACCTGGCTTACACAAGGTTCGGCAGGCGTGAATGCAGCTCCGGTACTATCATCACCAAAGGGCCTTGTACTGTCTGGTAACGCCATGATGCAAAAGGTGTTCTCAACTGCTGAAGGGAAGAGTACTGCTGTTTTTAATGAGCCAAGGACGATTTGTTACGTCATTCGTGTTCAGGCGTTTAATCCAAAAGATGAGGAGTTGCAGTCTAGGTTCGAAAGCGTTCTCGGGGACCAGAGACGTTTGTCAATGGTTGCCCAATCAGCATTTGCTGAGATATTTATGGGTTGGATCGCTGGTCTGGAAAAAGACCTGGAACTTACCTGGAATCGTGAACCGCGGTTGCCTTAGCGGGCGGTCAAGAACGTTCGTTATCGATGTTGGTTAGTTCTAAGGGATGCTGTTTGCGACTCAAGTGCCTACAGTAAATCGGTTTCTATGAATTTCTGGCACCGAAGGGTTTCAGAGCGATCGCTGCGAGTGGAGGAACTGTAAGAGTGACAGAGTGGTCACTCCCATGGTGGGTAATCGTTTCACACGTCAACTTGCCGTCGTTGAGGACATTACTACCTCCGAACTGACCAGCATCGCTATTGAAAATTTCTATGTAATGATCAGCAGCAGGTACACCGATTCGATAGTTCTCACGGGGAACTGGTGTGAAATTGCAAACAATAACCAGTACGTCTTTTGGGGAGACACCCTTTCTTAAGAAAGTGATAATACTTTCTTGCCAATTCTGGCAGTCGATCCATTCGAATCCTTGTCCATCAAAATCAATTTGATGTAGCGGCGTCTCTTCTCGTAGTAATCTGTTGAGTTCTATAAGGGTCTGCGAGAGTCCTCGATGGCCGTCCTCTCGAAGCAGATGCCACGGGAGGCTTTCGTCGAAATTCCATTCTTGTGGTTGGCCGAATTCACTTCCCATAAACAGGAGTTTTTTTCCGGGGTGGAACCACATGAAAGAATAGAGCAACCGTAGATTGGCAAATTGTTGCCACTTGTCGCCCGGCATTTGGCTAAGCAAGGATCCTTTTCCGTGAACAACTTCGTCATGTGAAAGTGGAAGGACAAAGTTTTCATGAAATGCATAAATCAAGCTGAAGGTCAGTTCATCATGGTGAAACTTTCTGTGAACTGGGTCCTGCTTCATGAATCGCAGTATGTCGTTCATCCAGCCCATATTCCATTTGAGGCTAAATCCAAGTCCGCCAGTGTGAGTCGGTCGTGAGACACCTGGCCAGGCTGTGGATTCCTCAGCGATTGTCAGTGTTCCTGGGAAATGGTGATGAATCTGTACATTTAATTCCTTTAAGAATTTGATTGCTTCAAGATTTTCACGGCCACCAAAGCAGTTTGGCAACCATTCTCCTTCGCGGCGGCTATAGTCGAGATAAAGCATTGAGGCGACTGCATCAACCCGCAGTCCGTCAACATGGTAGTGGTCTAGCCAGAACAGAGCCGACGAGATGAGGTAATTAGCTACTTCGTTGCGACCATAGTTAAAAATCAGTGTTCCCCAGTCTGGATGTTCCCCCTTACGTGGATCTTCATGTTCATAGAGAGCCGTTCCATCGAAGCGGCGGAGGCCGTGGTCATCTTTCGGAAAATGCGCAGGGACCCAATCGATAATAACTCCGATGCCAGCTTGATGGCAGCTGTCTATGAGTGACATGAAATCTTGCGGCGCTCCGAAGCGACTNGTTGCAGCAAATAANCCAATCGTTTGGTAGCCCCAACTTGCAGAGAGTGGGTGTTCTGTGGGTGGNAGAAATTCCAGATGAGTAAANCCCATTTCAAGGCAGTAAGGAATAAGTTCTCTCTCGAGGTCACNGTACGTAAGCCAGCGATGNGAGTCATCTCCTGGCCGTTTCCAACTTCCAAGATGAACTTCATAAAAAGAGATCGGCTCACTAAACCAATCCCGCCGCAGCCTTTGCTCCATCCATTGTGAATCCTTCCATCTGTATTCACTTAAATCAGTGATGATAGAAGCATTTTTTGGTGGTACCTCGGCTGAATATCCATAAGGATCGGCGCGGTCAATAGTTCCCTCGACTGTTTGAACACGGAACTTATATGCAGTATTGACCCTTATACCAGGAACAAAGAGTTGCCAGAAGCCAGACGGCACTGATTTGTTCATCATATGATTTTGGCCAGTCCAGTTGTTGAAGTCACCAACAACACTAACCATCTCGGCATTAGGTGCCCACAGAGCAAAGTGAACACCCTGCTGTCCATCACGCGAACAAACTTGGGCCCCCAGTTTGTCATAGCTCTTCCAGTGTCTGCCTTCGCCCAGGAGGTGTAAATCGTAATCAGTTAGCATTTGTTTACGCAATGAAGTGGAGTTTCGTGGAGATGTTGAGCAACTCGCATATAGACAACAATAATTCGGATCGTCACATGTGCTGGTGTTTAATCAAAGGTCTAATGTAATCGTACCGCTGAATGACCCGGCATGCCGTCAGTGGCAATAGTTTCGGGGCAGGTTGTTCCGCCTGGAGCGACAGTTCCACTTAAAATGAGACACTTGAAGTATATTTTGTGCCCCCTGGTAAATATAAAAGGCCCGCCGACTCAAGGTCTGTCGGCGGGCTGTATGAATTTAATAGTAATCTTGGTGTTGGGTGCGTACTCTAGGATTAGGCAACAAGACGCATTGCCGGTACTTCACCGGTAATACCAACAACAAACTCCTCGAAGATTTTTGCATCGAGAGCCGATGCCGAGTCTGCTTCCGGGTGAAACTGGGTGCCAATGGCAAGCCATCCCTCAACTTCGCTTTCGATGGCCTCAATCACTCCGTCTGGAGATCTCGCTGTGACACGGAATCCCGAAGCAAGATCGTCGATGGCCATATGGTGCATGCTGTTGACACGTATTTCACCATCCCCGTAGACACGCTCCATTGCGGAATCAGATTCTACGAGAAGTCCATGACGGTGACCGGTATCAATTGGATCTTTGTGTGGGATGGCTTGCGGTAGATCTTCAGGAAGATGCAGATACAGGGTGCCACCTTCAGTAACATTAAGAAGTTGCATTCCACAGCCGATGGCCAGTACAGGCAAGTGTCGGGCACAGACGTGCTTAGCTAACATTCGGTCAAAATCTTCTCGCCTTTGATCCATGGGACGTACTGCTGGGTGTGGCATGTAGCCATCTCGTTGGGGGTCAAGATCGGCCCCTCCTATAAGAACGACGCCGTCAAGCGAGTCTAGTAATCTTACGAGGTCGTCCTCTTCGTCGAGTGGCGGCAAGATGAGAGGTATGCCTCCCGACTGAATAATATTTTCGTAATAGCCTGCCGCTATGAATGAGAGTGAAGCATGCTCCTTGCAGCTGGAGCGAAAATCCATATTAATTCCGATTACCGGTTTGGCTGCCATGAAAGTTCCTTCTTCGAGCAACACTGTGGCAAGTTCGTGCCACTCATCCTTGAGCAGCAATTTCAAACATTGCGGACGTGAAGATAGCGCTCAAAAAAAACAAGACAAGCATTTTTTCGATTTTGTGGTTGGCAGTGGACCCAACCACAAGATGATGTGCTATCACTTTATCTGCTAGCACATTGTCTCGTCCGGCACGGGATTTGCGCAACGAGCACAAAAACGGTTATTAACCATGTAGCTCAAGCAGATAACCACACCGCATCAGGAAAACTCCTGAACCACGTTCGCTGACGCTTGGCTAGTTGACGCGTACGCTGTTGCGTTTTCAGGACCGCTTCCTTTTTTGTCATTTCACCGCGGATATACGCAAGAGATTCTTTATAGCCGGCCGCTTGTTCGGCTACTTTACCAATACCAGATTTCTGTTCGGCAGCTTCGGTTTCCTCAAGAATGCCAGACTCAAACATCAATTCAACTCTCTCATTGATTCGGCTGTTGATGATTTTTCGTGGATGATCGATGACGAGTATCGGGCATGGGAAAAGTTGCTTCTCTAGATTAACTGCAGAGGTCCATGAACGCTTGTGATTGACACCTGACAACTTAATAATTTCGAGGGCCCTTATGATCCGTTTCGTGTCATTCGGGTGAATGGAAGCGGCTATGTCAGGACGGAGTGATTTGAGTTTCTCGTAAACAATTTTGGACCCGTTGTATTTTATCTGGTTCGCCAGACTATTTCGTAGTTCAACGTCAATTGGGGGGGATTCATCGAGGCCATCTCGAAGACATCGGAGGTAGAGTGGAGTGCCACCAACGAAGAGAATGCGGCGACCACGATTGCGGCAGTCCTCCATCACGCGAGCCGCTGCCAGAAGCCAATCTGATACGGTAAACGGAGTTGAAGGATCTACGATATCAAGTAAATGGTGCATCACTTGGGTTTGCTCTTTCATCGTTGGTTTAGCTGCACCGATGTCAAAGCCTTTATAGACGGCGACTGAATCAGTACTAATAATCTCAGCATTCAGTCGCTGCGCGACACGAATGCCCAATGCAGTCTTGCCGGATGCGGTTGGGCCTGTGAGGATTATGCAATCACTTGCTAATTCAGGCATTGATGCTGGCATTTGATCTTTGGTGTCGTAAGTCGTTGTCGCGTGGTAGAGTTACTTCATTAGTATGAGGTAAAAATCTCTTTTGGAGAAGCAGGAGCAATGAAATCAAAAAGCCTGAAGCGAGCATCAGAAGAATCTGTTGGAACGGTTCTCGGGCAACTTGAGGATATCATTGCCAGCCGAAAAACAGCAGATACAGATCGATCGTATACCAGTAAACTTTTTGCTGGGGGTGTAGCAAAAATCGGTTCAAAGATTACTGAAGAAGCCGGTGAGTTGGTGGAAGCTGCAGCCAATGAGTCGGATGAAAGAGTTGTTTCAGAAGCAGCAGACTTGTTCTACCACGCTATTGTACTGTTGGCTCATCGGGATCTAACACTCAGTCAAGTAGAAACCACACTTGCCGGCCGTTTCGGTGTGTCGGGTCTGGAAGAGAAAGCGTCTAGAAAACAGTCATTGTAAAGTTACGGATTTAATCAAGGTAAACGCTAGTAGAGACAATGAAAAAATCGCAAATAGAGGTAGAGGAACGGATGTTGCGTATAGGGATTCCGAGTAAGGGACGGTTGTCAGAAGTAGTCGCCAACTTGCTTCATGATGCAGGCCTTTCGTTTCGACGAATTTCTCGTTCGTTGTTTGCACGATGCCGTGATGTGCCGGTTGAGATTGTTTTTCTGCGAACCGATGATATTCCAATCCTTACAGCAGAGGGTGCAATCGATCTCGGTATCACTGGTGCCGATCTTGTCGCTGAGGGACGGGTTGATCTTATTGAGAGGTTATCACTCGGTGTTGGTGGCTGTAGGTTGGCGTTATGTGTACCCGATGATGCAGAGATTACCTCACCAGAGAGCCTGCAGGGGCGAAGAGTTGCCACGAGTTTCCCAAAAATAACTCAGGATTGGTTAGCCCAGCATGGCGTTGAGGTTCATTTGGTTGAGCTTTCAGGTAGTGTTGAAATCATGGTCTCTTTGGGTGTAGCCGATGCTGTAGTTGATCTTGTTGAGACGGGGAGTACCCTTGCGGCAAATCGACTTCGAGTACTCGAAGAGATAGGTTGTTACGAGACGGTACTTGTTCAAAACAAAAGTATTACCAATACCAATATGGCTGACCGTATTGTACGCCGTCTGCAAGGGGTTGTCATAGCCCGAACATGGACATTATTGGAATATAATGTTCCACGCAATCGGCTGGCTGAGGCTGAGAATATTACTCCGGGATTCAATTCACCTACTGTAAGCGCACTCGAAGACGATAGTTGGTGCTCTGTTCGAGCGATGGTGCGGCGAAATGAGACCCACAAAATTATGGAACGTCTTGAATCGATAGGTGCTTCCGCCATTATTGAAACGGATATATCAAACTGCAGGCTTTAATTAACTATCAATCGGTGTTTTTATCTTATTGGTTGACCACCTCGGAACGTAGAGACCACTTCTGTTGTTGATTCAAATATCGCAGCGGCTGCTTTAACCAAAGTCTTTGGTGTGCCAGTTGGTTTAAGGATTACGAAGTCAGCAGGTCGTCCGCTGGCAATAAGTCCTGTGCGGTCTTCGAAACCGAGTGCCCACGCTCCATTGGCCGTAATCATGGCCAGTGCTTCTTGAGGTGTTGCCAGACCAGCGTCGATTAGGCACGCTGCTTCTGCACGAATAGAGAGATCAGGGTTTGAACCGCGTCCATCAGTGCCAAGACAAATTCGGACCCCAGGCTTTTTTAATTCTTGGAGAGGGGGAAGGCTGCCAGATAATGCACGTGTCGTGCGAGGGCAAATAACGAGGGCAAGAGTGTGCCGATGGCATTTGAGTCGGGCCATTGCTTGCGGGTTGTCGGCCAGATACGTTCCGTGAATGATGAGGCCGCGACCACTCTTCGCTAATAAAGATATCCAGTCCGCAGTTGTAGCTAACTTTGGGGTAGCTTCAGGCCAAATGTCGAGTTCATTGAAAAGCTCCCGGAAAGGTCCTGTTTGTTTAATGAGGAACTCTTCCTCAAACTTCGATTCGGCTAAATGCATGGCGAGAGGCGTTACGCATGTGTTGTGTCTCGCTCTTCTTCGGAAGCAATCGAGATTACATTTTGCTGCCGCTAATGCTGCCCGACCAATATGCCATTGGGTAGAGTAAGGTGCATGAGGTGATAGCCCGACAGCAACATTAGCACGTGATAATCTTTGAAGACTACGTAAGTTGGACACTACCCGTGATGGAAGTGAGTTTGCGGTCGACTGATTCAGTCCAAGAACTTCTTGAAAGACACGGAGGCGAAGCCGGCCTGATATTTCGTTGTAAGCGATATCGCTAGTTGCAATTTCACCAAGAGCCACCACTCCGCATGCAGCGGATTCATTAATTCCGGACACGATGGCGTCAGTAATTTTTTTATGGGCAGTCGTTGAGGGCGTGTATTGACTACGCTTCCAAGAAACGACCTCACGTATCCATTCGTGAAGTCCGCCCGTGGTATCAAACGGTTTTTGGCATGAAGAAAACTCAAGGTGGGAATGAGCATTAACAAAACCAGGCGTAATAATGGTATTGCCTTGATCGATTACCTCGATGCCTGTGTCTTTACGTGGAGGCCAAACTCCGAAGCCTGTCACAACGCCTCTTTCAACACGAATCCACGCATTCTCTAAAGGACGGCAGGAAACAGGAAATAGCCATTTCGATCGAACTAAAAACGACCGATGCTTCTGACCGGTATTCAGCATGCAAGTTGACCTTGAGTTACGTTGCTGAAGTCAGGAGAGGCAGTTCGACGTTCGCTGGCGACCTATTCCGTGTTTCCAATAATTGGTCGTGTGTGCCATCTACAATTTCATAGAAGACATTGCGGCGTCTCGGTTCCCAGCCAAGCTCTGATATTGCAGAACGCATCTGGTCTAGGGTGAGGTGGTGTACTGTTCCCGCAGCGCTGACTACATTTTCTTCCAACATCAGGCTGCCCATATCGTTCGCACCAAACAAAAGTGCAAGTTGACCAATGTCTCTTCCCTGGGTGACCCAACTCGATTGGATGTTGGGAATGTTGTCCAAGTAGAGCCGAGCAACCGCTTGAGTTTTCAAGTATTCGAAAGCACCCGAGGGAGGAATATGAGACATCTCGGTGTTGTCCGGTTGGAATGACCAGCAAATAAAAGCAGTAAATCCACCTGTCTCATCTTGTAGTTCTCGCAATCGCTCTAGATGTTCTATTCTTTCGGCTAATGTTTCAATGTGTCCAAACATCATTGTTGCGGTGCTTCGCCCACCAAGACTGTGCCATTGCCGATGAACATCCAGCCAGTCATCCGTCATAACTTTGCCACGAGTCATGGCTGCTCTCACTCGGTCTACGAGTATTTCACCGCCTCCACCCGGAAGCGATCCAAGTCCCGCTGCAGCCAGTCTTTCAAGAATTTCTAGGAGGGGTAGTTTAGTTACTTTTGTAAGATGAAAGATTTCTGGAGGAGAAAATCCATGGACATTCACCTGAGGAAACTGAAGCTTAATATCTCGAAGGAGTTCCTCGTACCATTCAAGCTGGAGCGTGGGGTGCATGCCTCCTTGTAGCAGTATCTGATCCCCTCCGATAGCAACAGTCTCCTCAATTTTCTTGAGCAGGATCTTTCTGTCGAGTACATATCCTTCCGGATCTTTCGGGCCACGGTAAAAAGCACAGAAATCACATACGGCGGTACAAATATTTGTGTAGTTAATATTCCGGTCGATGTTGTACGTTCGGTATGCCTCTGGATGAAGCTTTGTGGTCACAGCATTTGCTGCTTGGCCAATTGAAGCCAAAGCGTTGGACTCAAGAAGTTTAATCGCATCACCGCTGTTCAACCGCTGGCCTTCGGTAACCGAATCAAGTATTTTCTGAATTTCTTTTTCAATCACTGGGCACCGGTTGGAGAATGTTTTGAGTATTGAAATGCAGCATCAAAAATACCATCAGATGGAGCAAGGCCAAGTTCAATGGCGTATTCGTGGAAGAGTCGTAATCCCTCTCGTTCGTATTGTCCGAGATTGTAATGAAGATTATCTCCTAGGTAGTCAAGACACTGCGGAACAGAAAGTCCGTGAGGCGCAGCTTCAATGGCCGCTATAGTTGCAAGATTGGCAAGGCCGGCATCGCGAGCAGCGTTGAGTCGACTGCCCAGTCGCCGGAAATTAACGGTCGGACGTGCGGCCCAGACAGCAAAGACGAATGGTAGGCCCGTCCACTTGTGCCACTCGTCACCCAGATCCCAAACAGTCTGAAAGCCACCACTCGTTGGGCCTATTGCACGGTCACCTATCAGAAGCACGGCATCAGCAGTAGTTGATTCTATACTCTCCCCAATGGGGAGCACTTCAAGTTCCGGGTAATTATCAAATAATTTAGCTAATAAAATCTGGCAGAGTGCTACGCTTGTCCTCGAACCTTCATCTACAGCGATTCTTGAAGTTTTCTCTGGACGTGTACGAAAGAAAAGTCGGACACTCATAACCGGTCCAAGGCAGGCAATGCACGCGTTAGAAACAACGTGGTAAGAACCTGCATTCTTAGCTGGCCAGTGATGTTCACGTCTAGAAGATTTAGCAAGAGGTGTATCAAGGCGTTGAAACAGTTCAATCGAAGGAATAAGAGCAGCGTCTAGATCATTACTCGCGAGACGATCTGCCAGTCTGCTCGGGAGATCGAAGTCCAAGGAGTCGCCGAGACCGTATATCAGCGGTCGACTATTCAGGTATTGAACCGCACCGATTCGTTCACCGCCGAGTCCAGCAGAGCTTCGGTTGGTTCGCTGTTTCATTGGAGTTCGTAGTGGACGGATCATTTTCGTAATGGCTGTTCTCGGAATCCAACTATCTAAATGAATTTAACTATTTAAACAATAGACCAATCAACTAGTAAGGCCAGAAACCAGGTCTAATAACGCGAGAAAACAATAATTCGAGGGGAAAGTCCTAACAACTTCGAATTCAGTAATTAGGGCAGCATAGCTCAGGGTTCCAGTTGTCTGAATGCACGGATTCCAAGTATCAAGGGTAAGAAAGTGGCTAGCAGGCCACCCGCGATAATTATGCAGAGGCTGACAACTTGTCCACCAGAACTTCCAAGGAGTTGGCTTGCTGTGTCCAAAGGGACTTGGCCTAGAGTTTGCTGTAAGAGATTGAAGTGGTGCGTGAAACCAACGGTCACAACCAGAAGAATAATGAACATGGCACTGAGGACGAGGCTCAGAGTTCCCCCAAATCCAGCTGCAATTTTTGCGGGCGATGATTCACGAAAATTAGGAATGCTTGCCCCCATTCCAACAGCAATACCTGAGAGGCCAGAACACAGAGCAAGGCTGCACATTAGGTGAATAAAGATGGTGCTCCACGGCAATCCAAGCATGGAGTCACTTAAGAGAATTAATCCAAGGCAGGGTATGAGGCCCCCTGCAAATGAGAAGAAAAACTTAGACAATACAATTTGATCTCGATCAATAGGAAGAAGACCAAGGATCCAAAAACGGCGACCTTCAAGGCTAATTGATGGAAAAACAAATCGGGTTGTGAAAGTTGAAAAGATGAGACCTACGACAGCTAAGTTGAGATGCCCAATAAGGGATGCGTAGACATGCGAGTAGTTAAATGAGCGGAGGTTATAGAAATAAAGGCCCAAAAGACCAAAAAAGATTATGAATTGAGACCATTGAGTGACGTCGCGTCGGAAAATTTGGAGGTCTTTCACAAGCAGCAGGCGAATAGGATTTCCAACGTTTGATCCGCCACGTGTGAGTAGTTCATCAAGCCAGAAGAGTTGTCTGCGCTTCCTGATTGGTACTTCTGCCTGCAGGTTGCTGTAGCCTTTACGGTAAGTCCAGCGTGCAACCCAACTGGCTATAAGACTGAGAAGAAGTGCATTGGCGAGAATCAGCCCCAAGAACTTCAATGCTTCACGAGTGCTTTGATTAGTCAAGTCGGGAGATTCTCCGCGTAGTGCCGCATCGAGAAGACCGGAGGCAAGCCACCAACTCGGTAGAAATACCTGCTCGGTCATGGCAAGGCGAGACAGCGTTTCCTCAAACCAAGCAGTTGTGAGCAACTGGCTTTTTGTGGAACTAAAAGTTGACCATGAGATCCAAAAGATTCCTACGGCGACTAAAGCAAATGATATTGATAAAGCGTGAAGTCGTAGTCGAGGTAGTCCGGCAACGACCAGCATGCACAATATGCTGCCGATAGACGCTGGAATAACAACAAAAGTAACGATAAACGGTACAATCATTAAGAAAAAGCTCCAAGGTGCGTCCCGCACTATGCCGTACGCAATGAGCATCGGGCTACCAAGAAGAATGAAGCCCCAACTCGAGAACCAGAATGCCTCTGTAAATTTGTGTGCATGGATTGTCTCAGCACGTAGAGGGCATGTTAGGAGAAAAGACGACTCACCTGACCGATACAAGCCGCCATACATTAAGATGCCCGTGGAAAAAGTCATCATTACCATCAGGGCAGAAAAAAAAGTATTGAACAGTAACGACATAACTTCGGCATGCATGGAGTCGATAAAGCTGAATGCATCGTAGAACAAGCAGAATACAGCAGCCCAGAAAATAATACTGAGCACGAGGACCAATCCGAATCGGAAACGTGACTGGTGGACGGTTGAGGTGACAATGTTCCACGCTAGCGTTCTTCGGAGTTTCCTGGAGAGCTGGTTTTCCTGTGGAATATCAAGCAATTGCTTCTGCATGTTCACCGATTGTTTCATGACATTTTTTT